>CAKZVG010000314.1 GCA_937921835.1 uncultured Bryobacteraceae bacterium
AATGCCCGCCGGAAGCTGACTGGCAAGCGCCAGCGCTGCGGCCAACACGGTAACACGTATCAGCACGTCCTTTTTCCTCCGTATTCACCCCTCGGGCCCTCAGGCGCCCGAACGCGGGTTCTTAAAACCCTATCGCCTCAATTATCGGAGGCTGGAGCGGAACCTGTCAATGAGGAAGTTTGCAATTGTTTTCTCTTAGGGCGGCAAGCATTACCGCTCAGGCACCGGCCACGCGGCTTCTAAGGTGCGCTCTATCACAACCTAAGTGCTTGCCACGACATACAGCCTCAGCCCAAACGTTTCCCCAGGGCCAAATCGGGGCGTCCGCCGCCCCTGATTCAAAGCTTAAATTCGCTTCACGTTCGCCCAAGGCGTCCTAGTACCGCATCCGCCGCCCGGACGCCCCGGTATTGCGCTTCTTCGAACAGCGACAGCCCGCTTAAGTCGCTATTGGCATAGAGCAGCGTGCCCGAGAGCGCCGCCCACCGCCGGCGCTCTTCGGAAAACAGAAACCCCACCGAAGGCCAGATCATGGCATGGCCCAGCCGCAGCACGTCAACGCGGGTAACGCATTCCCGGATATCCGGGTGCGCGCGCGCCAGGTCATTCAGAATCGCCTCTTTCCAGTCGTCCCAGGCCGCGGCCAGCAGCCGCCTGCGCGCTACGGCGGGATCCTCACGGGCGAGCGCCCAATAGCACGTCCAGACCGAGCGGCCCGGGCGCGCAACGAGGTTCTGATGCGTCGCCACGACGTAGCCCAGCGACGGCGAGCCGTAAATCACGTTGTCCCAGGCGGGTTCGGAGTTGTGCTCGCGGGGCGGGCGGTCCAGGGTCAGGTTCGCGACCACCCACGGCGAGTACTCGAAGCCCTTGGCCTCCGGAGCGCCCTCGACGATATAGTGCGCCAGGAAAGTGGGCGCGGCGAAGATGACGTGACCCGCGAGGTACTCGGCGGCTTCGGTGGTCACCCGCCAGCGGCGGCCGTCGCGCCGGATGGAGTAGACCATGGCGTTGGTCCTGACGTAGGGCGCCAGACGGTCCAGCAGCCGCCGCACGATCCAGCCGTTGCCCTCCGGCCAGGTCAGCGGACCCGGTTCGGCGGCCTCGCGCGAGGCGAAATAGTGGATGCCCGCCCAGGCGGAGGTGGCCTCCGCCGAAGCCCCGTAGTCGTCGCGGCAGCAGTAATCGGCGTACCAGCGCAGGTAGGGGGACGCGAATCCCTGCTCGCGCATCCAGGCGCCCATCGAGAGGCGGTCCAGCGGCGACGGCCGCGCCCCGCGCTCCATCGGCACGGTGAACTCGCCGCTGGCTCGGAACTCGCGCATTCGCTCCTGAAACCGGTGGAATTCGGCGCGGTCCCGAGCGGTGGCGGCCACCTCCGGCTCCAGCCCTTCCTGCCAGCGGCCGTGCAAAAACAGCCGCTCGCGCGGCGAGTGGCACAGGTGCCGCTCGTCCCAGACGCCGCCGCGCAGCAGGCCGAGTTCCTCGCATAGTTCACGCACCAGGGGCGCATTGGCGCCGGGCAGCGGCAGGTAGTGGGCCGCCCAGGGATAGGCGCTGATTTCGTTCTCGCCCCAGCGGGCATTGCCCCCGGCGTCGCGTTCGAGTTCGAGCACCACGAAATCGCGAAAGCCGCGCCGCGCCATCCGCCAGGCCGCCGAGAGCCCGGCGACGCCGCCGCCTACAACCACCACCGGCGCCCGCTCCTTGCGAATGGGCGCCCGCAGGCAGGCGCGGTGCCGCAATTCGTGCGCGTAGGCGAAGGACTCGAGGACGAAGGAGCCCGCCACCGGGCGCCCGCTCTTGCGCCCCAGCCCCACCAGGGCGGCGCTCATAAACTGGCGGCGGGAGTGTGCCACTTCCATCCAGCATACGGCAGCGTGGCGCCGCGGCTCGCGGGCGGTGGTATCCTCATTTCTTAATCGCTATGAAACTGAATACCGCCGCGGCCGCCGTAGTGCTGGCCGTCTGCTGGATCTCCGCCTCGCCGGCCGAGGAGAGAGCGGACCTCGAAGCCATCCACCGCATCAAGGCCGAGGCCTTTGAGAACTCCAAGGCGATGGACACACTGTTCTATCTCACTGATGTGCACGGTCCCCGCCTGAACAACTCGCCCGGCTACCGCGCCGCCGCCGATTGGGCCCTGGCGCGCCTGAAGGAATGGGGCTTGTCGAACGTCAGGAAGGAGAGTTCCGGCACGTTCGGACGCGGCTGGCAACTGAAGCGCTTCTCGGCGCACCTGATCGAGCCCACCTACGCGCCACTGGCCGGCTTTCCGCTGGCCTGGACCCAGGGCACGAACGGTCCGCTCACGGGGGAACCGGTGATGGCGCCGATGAGCAGCCCGGCGGATTTCGACAAGTACAAGGGAAAGCTCAAAGGCAAGATCGTTCTCACCGACGCGCCTCGCGAGATCGCTCTCGGCCTGGAGCCGCAAGCCCGGCGGCTCAGCGAGGCCGATCTTTCGGCGCTGCTGATGGCGCCCACCCCGGGTGCGCGCCCGCCGCGCTCGCCCCTGCCCGCGCCCTTTACCTCGCGCGAGGAGTACATGAAATTCCGCGCTTCGGCGCGCGACTTCCTCCGCCGGGAAGGCGCCGCCGCGACGCTCTCGCTTTACTTCAAGGGTGACGGCGGTACGGTATTCGGAGCCGCCGGAGGGCCGTGGGAGCTGAAAGATCCGCTGCCCGTTCCCGGGATCACGCTGAACGCAGAACACTACAACCGCATCGCCCGGCTGATCGACCGGAAGATCCGGGTGAAGGTCGAACTCGAAGTGGCGGTCGAAATCGACGAGAAGAACGTGGAGTGCTTCAACCTCACGGGCGAGCTGCCGGGCAAGTCCAAGCAGGAAGAAGTCGTAATCCTGGGAGGCCACTTCGATTCCTGGCACGGCGGCACGGGCGCGGCCGACAACGCCGCCGGAGTCGCCGTCTCGATGGAAGCGGCCCGCATCCTGAAGACGCTCGGTCTCCCCCTGGCGCGCACCGTGCGGGTGGCGTTCTGGTCCGGCGAAGAGCAGGGCTTTCTCGGCTCGCGCGCTTACGTTAAGGAGCATTTCGCCGACCGCGCCACGATGCAGTTGAAGCCCGCCCACGCCCGCGTGGCGGCCTACTTCAATTACGACAACGGCGGCGGCAAAATCCGCGGCATCTACGCCCAGGGAAACGACATGGTCCGTCCCATTTTTGAGGCCTGGCTGGCGCCGCTCAAGGACCTGGGCGCGGCCACCGTCAGCCCGCGCAACACCGGCGGCACCGACCACCTGGCTTTCGACGAGGTGGGGCTGCCGGGCTTCCAATTCATCCAGGATCCGCTGAATTACTCCGCGCGCGTGCATCACTCGAACATGGACGTCTACGACGCCGTGCCTCCCGGCGACCTGATGCAATCGGCGGCGGTGATGGCGGTCTTCGCCTATCATGCCGCCAACCGCGAGCAGATGCTGCCGCGCAAGCCGCTCCCCAAGCCGCAACCCCAGCGGGGCGAACGTCGCGGGACGGCCCCCGGCGGGCAGTGAGGCGCCGGGTCTTCCTGGGGCTGGCGGCCGGAACTGCCTGGACGCGGGATCAGGGGCCGCGCTACGGTCCGCCGGAAGAGATGGCCGTGCTCGCCGATACGGCGGTCAACGAGAGCAGCGGGGTGGCGGCTTCGCGGCGGCATCCCGGCGTCTACTGGACCCACAACGATTCGGGCGATGCGCCCCGCGTCTTCGCCTTCGACAGCGGCGGACGCGCGCTCGGGCGCTGGCTGCTCACCGGCGCGCACAACGTCGATTGGGAAGACATCGCCACCGGCCCCGGCCCCAGGCCGGGCACGCCGTATCTCTATGTGGGCGATATCGGCGACAACAGCCGCGTGCGCCAGTCCATCACCGTCTACCGAATCGAGGAACCCGCCGTGCTCGCGGGCGCCTGCCTGCGCGAATGCCGGACGCCGCCCGCCGAGGCCTTCCGTTTCGAGTACCCCCGCGGAGGCCCGTTCGACGCCGAAACGCTCCTGGTGCATCCGCGCACGGGCGGCCTCTACATCGTCACCAAGGCGATGGGCGAGCACGAGACCACCACCGTCTATAAAGCCCCGGCGCCGCTCACGGCCGGCAGGACAGTCCGCCTCCTCCAGGTGGCGCAACTGGACATCCCCGAACGGACGTTCGTGTCGCTCATCGGCGGGATCACCGGCGGCGCCATTTCGCCCGACGGCGCGCGGGTCGCCCTCTGCGACTACTTCCGCGCCTACGAGGCGGTGCTGCCCGCCGGGGCGCCCTTCGACGCCGTCTGGAAACGGGAGTTCCACGGCATTCCGCTCGGCCTCGCCGGGCAGCACGAAGGGATCTGCTACAGCGCGGACGGCCGGGCGCTCATCATCACCGCGGAAGGCCGCCCGTGCCGCGTGGTCCGGCTTAATCGGCTCAGCCTCCCTTGAGCATCGTCAGCAGCAGAATGGTGGGAGTCCTGGCGAAGATGGCGTGTTCGAGTTTGGGAGCCATGCGCGCCCACGCTCCCGCCGCCACGTCCAGTTCGTCGGCGCCGAGCTTGAGCTTGGCTTCGCCCTGGAGCACATGCAGAATCGCCGGCATGGGCGCGGTATGCGCGGTGAGTTCCTGTCCGGCGGCAAATCCGAAGATCACCACCTTCACCCGGTCGTCGTTGTAGAGGGTGCGGCTGAGGATGCCGTTGACCGGAATCTCGACCTCCCGCATCAGATCCGCGCTGAACTGGTAACTGGCCTCGGCCATCGATGAACCTCCCGCTACCATTTGAGCAGAGTTTGCCGCTCCACCTTCGCGGCGTCGATTTCCATGCCGAAGCCCGGCCGTTCGGGCAGCGCGATCCGGCCGTTGACCGGCTGCAACGGGTGTTTGTCGAAGTAGTAGTACGAACTCATCTTGTTGATGAGGTACTCGACCAGCGGGCAGGTCATGGGGGACTGGCTGGCCACCACGTGCAGCGCCGCGTGCAGGTTGTGGCCGTGCGGGACCACCTGGGCGTCGAAGAGCGAGGCAACAGCACAGATTTTCACCAGCTCGCTCGTGCCGCCGCACCATTCCGGATCGGCCTGCACCACCGAGATGGCGCCCGCGCGCAGATAATCGTGCGTCTCCCAACGCCCGTAGAAGTGCTCGCCGGAAGCCACCGGGACGGAGGTCGCGCGGCGCAGCGCGGCGAAGCTCTCGATCTTGTCCGAGGAGAACGCTTCTTCGATCCATCGCGGCCGATACTGCTCCACCTGCTTGGCCCACCCAAGGGCATAGTTGAGGTCCCAGGCCGAGAAGGCGTCGAACATGAGGTCGAC
>CAKZVG010000315.1 GCA_937921835.1 uncultured Bryobacteraceae bacterium
GGGTACCTTGGGCGCGGGACCCAGCCAGAGGTCCCAATCAAGACCGGCGGGCGGCTCCCCGTCCGGCGGATAACCGTATCCGTCCGGCTTGGCGAGACCGGACTGCCAGGTGTGCACAAAGCTGAACTCGCCAAGGTCGCCGCTCTTGACGATCTCGACCGCTTTCTGGAAGTAGCCCCCGGAGCGCTGCATCGTGCCCGCCTGAACGACCCGCTGGTATTTGCGCGCCGCCTGGACCATCTTCTGCCCCTCCTCGACATACACGCAGGCAGGCTTCTCGACGTACACGTCCTTGCCCGCCTTGCAGGCTTCGACGGTCATGTAGGCGTGCCAGTGGTCGGGCGTCGCGATGCAAACCGCGTCCAGGGACTTGTCCGCAATGATCTCGCGGAAATCCTTCACCGCTTTCACGTTGTGCCCTTCGCGCCGGGCCTGGGCTTGGGCCCGTTCGAGATGCGGCTGATAGACGTCGCAGACCGCGGCGGGCTGAAAATCCGGGATCTTCATGGCATGGCCCAGATTGGCGGCGCCCATGGTTCCCATGCCGATGAACCCGATCGCGACGCGGCTGTTGGCGCCCCGCACGCGGCCCGTAAAGATGCTGGTGGTGAGCGCCGTGGCGCCCGCGGTCTTCAGGAAGCCCCGGCGGCCGCCGGAACCCCGCTTGTCCTGGTGCATGGATCCGTCCTTAGGCTGAAAGTGCGAAAACAATACGTTACCAAGGAATCGGCGGCCGTGGAAGCGAGGCTTGCCGGGCGAACGGGTGGCGGGGCCGCGAGGCGATTGCCGGCCAGTGGCGGAGAGAACTCCGGCGCGCTCGCGGCCGGCACGAGCGCGGCTACCGCAGTCTGCTCTGACGAAAATCGGCCGCGCGGCCCAAGCCGCTCTCCAGAACAGGCCGCAAGCCACCGGCCGGCTGACGCGCGGAGCCGTGGCCTGTTCTGGCGTGAACCGACGCTGCGACCTGCGCGGCCGTGGCCGCTCAGAACCGGATGCGCGCCTGCACCTGAATCCACCGTTTGTAAGTGTTGGCTTGCGAGGTAACCCGCCCGAAGTCAGTGGAAAGCGGGTTGGTGTTGGGCGCCGAAAACTGGGACCGGTTCTGGAGGTTGAGGGCGTCCAGGCGGAGATGCAGCTTGGCCCGTTCCCCCAGCGGGAATTCGCGCATGAGATTGGTGTTCCACTGGTTCGTCATGTCGGCCCGCAGTCCCGGCACGAAGGTGGGAAAGACCCGGCGGTGGTAGGGGGCCGGGGCGCGCGAGGAGACGCGCTCGAAATTGTCGGTGTTGAACCAGCGGTCCAGCGTGCGTCCGCCTTTGGCAATGTCTTCGATGTTGCCGTAGAAGAACAGATTGCCGAAGGCGAGCAGGGGGCCGGGCTGGTACTCGTAGGTGGCGCCCACCTGCCAGCCGCCCACAATCCAGCTCGCCGCTCCGCGGTTCAGCCACGCCCGTCCAGCGCCAAACGGGAATTCGTAGATGGCGCTGCCAACCAGCCGGTGAGGCCGTCCGTCACCGCTCTCTCTCCAGGCAGGCTTCGTGTCCCACTCGTTGTGAAAGTAGTCCGCTTCCCGCAGGCGGATCCCGGTGTAGGCCAGGTTCATGGTGAAGCCCTTGGAGAAGCGCCGCTCGACCACCACTTCGATGCCGTGGCTCGATGTCTCGCCGACCGGCGCCATGCTGTTGGTCAGGCCGTTCACCTGCGGGAAAGCGCGTAGCAGCCGGTTCTTGCGAATCGTCCGGCTGGTGAAGAAGCCGTTGGCCGCCAGGTCCTGGTAAATGAGCGGGTCGCTGGTACGGAGCGCCTCGAAGTTGCCAATGAAGAACGGATTGGTCACGTTGGCGTCCAGGTTGCTCGCCAGCGTGGCGTTGCGCACCGTGCCCGAGGCCCAATATTGTTCGGGCAGCGGCTGATCGGTCCGGGCGACGCCCACACGGTCGCCCCGCAGTCCGGCGTAGGCGACCTCAATCATCAGATGGGAGCCGAACTGGCGCTGAATGCCCGTCCGCCAACGCTGCAACCGGGCGTGACGGAGATCGAAGGGCAGATAGGAGAAGCCCCGGCCGGCGACAGCCATCGGGCCCAAGCCGTCGCGGGTGGGGACGTCGAAGCGGGTTCCATCAGCTCGCACTGGGAACGGGTCCCTCAGCGGCGATATGCCGTTTGCCGGGTCGCCGGCCAGCCAGGTCACGCCGAAGTCGTTGGTTACCGTGGTGCTTGTATTGCGGGTGAACCCGGTCTGGTTTGGTGCGTTGTTGAGCACATTCAGCGAATCGTAGTAGATGCCGTAACCGGCGCGGAGCACGGTCTTGCCGCCCGCCTGCCAGGCCGCCGCTACGCGGGGCAGCCACATGAACTCGTTGTTGAAGGTGCGCCGGCTGGCGCCCCGGACGCCGGGGTAGATGGAACCTCCCACGACGGTGAAGGCGGAGGCTGGCAGTTCGGGAATCGGGCTCCGGGCATAGGCCGCCTGCGCGGCGTCTGTAATCGGAAGTTTCGCCAACGGGTCAAAACTCCCGATCATCCGGTTGTAGCGCTCTCTGGGGCCCAGTTCATACTCCATCCGCAACCCGAAGTTGACCGTCAGCTTCGTGGTCAGGCGAAAGTTATCCTGAACATACCATCCGTAATAGGGATTGCCGGCGATATAAGTGTCGGTTGTCGTGATATTGAGCCCGCTCGGCAGACCCATCTGAAAGGCCGCCCAACTTAGCCCCAGGTCGCCGGCCGGAGTAAGCAGATCATCGTTGCGGCGTACGAAGGCATTGTTGAAGCTGAAAGATCCGGATGTCGCGCCGGAACCGCCGCCGACCCGTATCTGCGACCGCGCGTCGAGCCCGCCGCGCAGACTGTGGCGGCCGCAAACGTGAGCCGCGTCGATCTTTCCGGTGTCATTGCTGTCCAAATTAGCGGGCTAACTGAGGCCCGGCCCAGCAGGCGAAGGGCCTCTGGTCGACAGAAGGTTGAGCCCCTGGTAGGCTGGATGGGGTTCCAGACAAGAACCAATCCAACCTCAGGAGGCTCAACCTATGTACAAAGTATGCAGCATTTTCTCGCAGGTGTTGAAGCTGTTCTCGCGCGGGGAGTTCGAGAAGGCGGTCAAGGAGCACAAAGCCGAGCGGCACGCGCGGGGTTTCACCAGTTGGGGCCAGTTCATGGCCATGCTGTTTTGCCAGTT
>CAKZVG010000316.1 GCA_937921835.1 uncultured Bryobacteraceae bacterium
ATCACCGGCGGCGGCATCACCGGCAACACGCCGCGCATGTTGCCGGCCGGCCAGGCGGCGCGGATCGACCTTAATTCCTGGCGCCCGCCCGCCATCTTCGAACTGCTGCGGCGCATCGGGCGCGTTCCGGAGGACGACTACCGGCGCACGTTCAACCTGGGGGTGGGCATGATTCTCGCGGTCGGGCGGAGACACCTTGCCAAGGCGGCGGCGCTGCTGTCGGCGCAGCGCGCAAAGCATTTCCTGATCGGGGAAGTGGTGGCGGCTCCGCGGGGCGCGAAAGCGCGGGTGATCTACCAATGAAGCGGCTTGGCATCCTGCTCTCCGGCCGAGGGTCCAATTTCGAGGCGATCGCGGACAACATCGCCGCCGGGCGGCTTCAGGCTTCGATCGCGGTGGTCATCTCGAACCGGCCGCAGGCGCCCGGACTCGCCCTGGCGCGGGAACGGGGCCTTGAAACGCTCTGTCTGCCCTCGAAAGGGATCGAACGCGAGGTCTACGACCGCATGGTGGTGGCCGAGCTGCGCCGGCGAGAGGTGGATCTGGTCTGTCTGGCGGGCTTCATGCGTCTGCTGAGCGCTTACTTCGTGCGCGAGTACCCGCTGCGGATCCTCAACATCCACCCGTCTTTGCTGCCCTCATTCCCGGGACTCGACGCGCAGCAGCAGGCTCTCGATCACGGGGTGAAGTTCAGCGGCTGCACGGTGCACTTCGTCGACGAGCATCTCGACGCCGGGCCAATCATCACGCAGGCGGTGGTTCCGGTGCTCGACGGCGACACGGCCGAGACCCTCGCCGCGCGCATACTGAAGGAGGAACACCGCATCTACACGGAAGCCATCGCCCTGGTGCTCTCGGGGCGGTTCCGGCTGGAGGGGCGGCGCGTGATCCGGGAACCGTAGCGCCGCTCAAGGCTCCGGCGCGGGCGCCGGCTTCGGGAGTTTGGCTTCGGCCTCGGGCGGCACCGTGAAGGTCACCCGGATGGGGATCGTCCCGCCCAGCGGCTCCACGTCGATGCGAATCTCGGTGGCCGGCTTGGGGGACTTGTCGATGGGTTTGCACTCCAGGCGAAGCACAGCGCTCTCCCCGTTGGCCAGCGTGGTTTTGTTCAGGTGAGCCATGAAGCCGGGGAAGGCATTGTAGACGGCGTAGAGCGTGATGGATCCCCCGGTCTCGTTGGTGATCCTGACTTCCTCGGCCGCCGCCTCGTAGCTGCTCAGGCGGACCTCGGTCCGGTCGGCCTTCACCTGCCGCATGAGCGTGTCCAGGTCCGGCAGCGACGTGGGCAGCCGGGCCCCCTGGGGTGTCTCCTCGCCCGCTTTCATGGTTCCGAAAGGCGTCGTGACGACTGCTCCGCGCGGCGGCAGATACCAGAACCACTCGCCGTTTTCGAGCTTCCAGCGCGTGGTCAGCGGGACCTTCACCGGGACGCGCTGCAAGCCCACCAGCATCTCGGTTTCGCAGGTCACCGTGACGGCGGCGCGGGTGAACTTCTCCGAATAAGCGATCCGGATCAGTTCGAAACTCTTGTAGCGGATCTTTTCGGCCTCGAAGAAGGCGTCCTTGCTGTCCTCGGCGACATACTGGTCGGCCAGACGGAACTTGCCGTCCACGTGAGCCTGATAGAACTTCTTGACCCGCTCCCGGAGCGCGCTGTCCAGGTGCGGAGGAGCCTGCTCGAACAGGTCGGCGGGGCTTTGAGCGAACAAGTACGGCGCGCACAGCGCGGCCAGCGGCAACCAACGGCGCATGTTTCTATTATCCGATAACCGGAAGACGCGCTTGCCCGTCAAGATAGGTACCATGATCCGCGCCGCCGCCTTGCTGGCCGTCTCCGCCGCGTTTTGCGCCGCGCAAAGCCCGGGATCCGCTTCGCTTGAAGGGCAGGTGGTCCGGAGCGGCAGCGGCGCGCCGCTCAACAAAGCCACGGTCACCCTGCGGCTGGCCGAGGGCGGCGCAGGGAGCGGCGTCTCCACCGCCACCGGGGAGGACGGGCGCTTCGTCTTCGCCGATGTTGCCCCCGGCCGCTACCGCCTGTTCGCCACCCGCAACGGCTACCGTGCCGCCGAGTATGGCCAGCGAGGGAGTTCCCGCCCGGGCGTGGCGATCGCCGTGAACCCGGGCCAGCGGCTGGCGGATCTCCGCATCGCGCTCAGTCCGGGCGCCGTCATCAGCGGGCGGGTGCTCAACGAGGATGCCGAGGGCGTGGCGCACGTGCGCGTGCAGGCGCTGCGCATGGGCTACGCCGACGGGCGGCGGCAATTCGTTCCCGCCGGCATGGCGTCCACCAACGATCTGGGCGAATACCGCATCTTCGGATTACCCGCCGGGCGCTACTACGTCGCCGCGACCGCGTCGGCGCCGGTTTCGGGCGAAAGCCCGGAAGGCGAGCAGAGCTACCCTATGGTGTTTTTCGGAGGAGCGGCGGACTTCAGCTCGGCCGCGCCGCTCTCCGTGGCCGATGGCGCCGAACTGCGCGGCATCGACTTCCGGCTGCTGCCGGTGCGCTCGTTTACCGTAAGCGGGCGCGTGAACCTGCCCGCCGATTCGGGCGGACGCGGGATTATGGTTGCGCTGCTCCCGCGCGACGCCGGTCCGGTGGCGATGATGTCCAGTCACCGCGCCAGCGTGCGGCCGGGCGGCGAGTTCGAAGTGCGCCGCGTGCCGCCAGGCAGCTACGAACTGGTGGCGACTCATTTTGACCGCGAGCGGA
>CAKZVG010000317.1 GCA_937921835.1 uncultured Bryobacteraceae bacterium
GGCGGCCAGGCAGCCGGCCAGCGCCAAGGAAGCGCACATGCGGAAGCCTCGAAGCATGCTTCAGCATACACCTCGCCGCTCACAGAATGAGCATGCAGTCGCCGTAGGAAAAGAAACGGTAGCCGGCCTGGACCGCGTGCCGGTAAGCGGCCAGGGTAAGTTCCCGGCCGGCGAAGGCGCAGACCAGGATGAGCAGGCTCGATTTCGGCAGGTGGAAGTTGGTGAGCATGGCCCCGGTGGCGCGGAACTCGAAGCCGGGGTAGATGAAGAGATCCGTTTCGCCCCGCATGGCGCGGAAGGGCCCCTGGCGCGCCGCACTCTCCAGCGTCCGCACCGTCGTCGTGCCGGTGGCGACGATGCGCGAGGCCGCCTTCAGCGCCGCCGCGGCTTCGGCCGTGATCTTGAAGCTCTCCGCGTGCATACGGTGGTCCTCGACCAGTTCCGTGTGGATGGGCTGAAACGTCCCCAGCCCCACGTGCAGCGTCACGCGGACCTCCACCGCTCCCGCCGCGCGGCAGCGTTCGAGCATCCCGGCCGTGAAGTGCAGGCCCGCCGTGGGCGCCGCCACCGACCCTGTCTCGCGCGCGTAGACGGTCTGATAGCGCTCGCGGTCGCCGGGCTCATCGGGCCGCCGGATGTAGGGCGGCAGGGGCACATGGCCGATGCGCTCCAGGTGCTCGAGGATGTCGCCCTCGGCGTGAAAGCGGAGGGTGCGTTGGCCGAATTCCCCGCGCGCCAGAATCTCGGCTTCGATCCCCTCGCCCAGGAACACCCGCTCGCCGGTGCGCAGCTTGCGCCCCGGGCGGACCAGCGCCTCCCACGTCTTGCGGTCGCCGGAAAGCGGGCGGGTGAGGAACAACTCCACTCGCCCGCTGAGGTACTCGCGGCGCTTGGGGTTCTTCTTGCCGATGGGCAGCGAGCGGACTCCGGCGCGGTGCCCGTAGAGACGCGACGGGAAGACCCGCGAATCGTTCAACACCAGGCAGTCGCCGGGGCGCAGAAAGCCGGGCAGGTCGCCGAACAAGCGGTCCTCCCAGCGGCCGGCGCGGCGGTCGATCACCAGCATGCGCGAGGCGGCGCGGTCCTCCAGGGGCCGCTGCGCGATCGAGGATGCCGGGAGGTGGTAGTCAAAGTCGGACAACAACATTTCGGAGGCGCCGGGCCGTGCGATCCTGGAAATTCAGGATACCAAGTTGCGGATACTGGGCATCGAGAGTTCGTGCGACGAAACCGCCGCGGCGGTGGTCGAAGACGGGCGGCAGGTGGTGTGCTCGGTGGTCGCCTCGCAGTTGGACACGCATGGCAAGTATGGCGGCGTGGTTCCCGAACT
The DNA here is from genome assembly GCA_937921835.1 of uncultured Bryobacteraceae bacterium. GTDB lineage: Bacteria > Acidobacteriota > Terriglobia > Bryobacterales > Bryobacteraceae > CAKZVG01. Next base: position 1,331 of record CAKZVG010000317.1, read on the forward strand.
GGCTTCGCGCGAGCACCTGCGGGCCATCGTGCCGGTGGTGCGCGAGGCGCTCGAACGGGCGGGCGCGGGATTCGGCGGCCTCGGGGCCGTCGCCGTCACCGAGGGGCCAGGGCTGGTGGGCTCGCTGCTGGTGGGCATCACCTTCGCCAAGGCGGTGTGCTTTGCGCGCGGGCTGCCACTCATCGCCGTGAATCATCTGGAAGGGCATATCCACGCCGTCGTCATGGAGGCCGAAGCCCGCGGCGAGCCGGTCGAACTGCCCGCCCTGGCGCTGGTGGCCAGCGGCGGCCACACACACCTGTTTGAAGTGAGCAGAGGGTGGAACTACCGCCTGCTCGGCCGCACCCGCGACGACGCCGCCGGCGAAGCCGTCGACAAAGTGGCGAAGCTGCTCGGCTTCGGCTATCCGGGCGGACCGGTGATTGACGCGCTCGCGCCCCACGGCGACCCCCGCGGCGTCCGGTTCACCATCGCGCGCATGAAAGGCAATCCCGTCGACTTCAGCTTCAGCGGGCTCAAGACGGCCGTGCTGCGCTGGGTGGAGGCGCGCGGCATGGAAGACGAGATCGCGCGCCGCCGCGAGCTGCTGCGCGCCAATCCGAAGCCGTCCCTGGAGGAATGGCTGGCGGTGACGCCCCGGGCCACGCTCGATCTGCTGGCTTCCTTTCAGGCCACGGTCATCGAGGAACTGCTGCGGCGCGCTCAGGCGGCGGCCGAAGAAATCGGCGCCCGGACGCTGATCGTCTCCGGAGGCGTGGCCTGCAACCGCGGCCTGCGTGAAGCCGCGCGGCGGCGGACGCTGCCCTGTCCGGTGCTGTTTCCCACCCCCGGCCTTTCCACCGACAACGCCGCCATGATCGCCGCGGCCGCCTTTCCCAAATACGCGCGCGGAGAGTTCGCCGGCCTCGCGCTGCGCGCCCGGGCGAACCTGGCGCTGGCCTAAGAGTTTTCCAGTATGCTTGGGTAGGAACCGGGAACCTCCATCATGAATGGATTGATCGACCTGCACGCCCACTGCTCTCCCGACACGCGGCCGCGAAAAATGACCGCCTTTGAACTGGCCCGCGCCGCAGCGCGCGCCGGCATGCGCGCGCTGCTGCTCAAAAACCACGACACGCCCACGGCGGCTCTGGCGGCGGCGGTACGCGAAACCGCGCCGGGAGTCGAAGTCTTTGGCGGGATCGCGCTCAACGACGCGGTGGGCGGATTCAATCCGGCGGCGGTCGAAACGGCGCTGAAGCTCGGCGCGCGGCAGGTCTGGATGCCTACCCACTGCGCGGCCAACGAACGCCGCTACCGCAGGCGGCCCGGCGGCCTGACGATCGTGGGAGAAGCCGGCCGCTTACGGCCCGAAATCGAGGAGATCCTGCGCCTGGCGGCCGAAGCGGATGTCATGCTCGGCACGGCGCACCTGTCTCCCGGCGAGAGCAGACTGCTGGTCAAGGCGGCGCGCGAGGCCGGGGTGCGCAAGATCATAATCACGCATCCGGAGATCGTTTTCGTCGATATGTCCATCGAGGCGCAACGCGAACTCGCGGGCCCGGGAGTCTACTTCGAGCGTTGTTACGTCAGGAGCCTGTTTACGGTGGACTGGGACGGGCTGGCGCGGAACATCCGCGCGCTGGGAGTGGAATCGACCGTGCTCGCCACCGACCTCGGCCAGCCGGACAACGCGGACCCGGTAAGCGGCCTCAGTGAGATGTGCGAGCGCATGCTGGAGCGCGGATTCAGCGAGCCGGAGGTGGAGCGGATGGCAAGCCGCACCCCGGCCTGGCTGCTGGGATTGTGACGCGAAGGGAATGCGGACAGGAGAGGGTTGCCTCCGACTGGCGGCCGGCGCCGCCCGGCTCGCGGGCGGCCTGCTGGTAGTGGTTTCGCTGGGCCTCTGGCAGGGGCATCCGGGCGAACCCGAGCTGCGGCGGAGGGTGTTCCGCGCCGGCTGCGAACACTCGCCGCCCTGGCAGCAAAGACAGCCCGATGGGACGGTCTCCGGGCCGGCCATCGAGATCATCGCCGAGGCCGCGCGCCGCCGCGGCATCACGCTGGAGTGGCTCCCGGTCGAAGGCGGCCCGATCGCCAACCTCACTCGCGGACAGGTGGATCTGTGGCCCCTGATAGCGCGCTTTCCGGACCGGTTGCAGCGGGTCTTCATTACCGAACCGTGGCTGACAACCGGCTATTGGCTGGTGACGCGGGAATCGTCGGGCTTCGCCGGCATCCAGGATCTCGCCAGCCGTCCGGTGGCGCACTCGGCGGCGACCGCCTCGTCGCGGATCGCGCGGGCGTCTCTGAGCCATACGCATCTGATTAAGGTGCCTCGCGCCCGGCACGGGTTGGAGGCGCTCTGCGCTGGCCAGGTGGAGGGTGTACTGGTCGGCGACAGCCTGGGCGATACGGCGCTGGCCAGGCGGCCTCCCTCCTGCGCTGGAGTGCGGCTGCGCGTCTTTTCCGTGCCCGGGGGGACGGTGGAACTGGGCGTCGGCGCCCGCGACGACCTGGCCTGCCGCCGTGCGGCGCGCGCCATCCGGGAAGAGATCGGTCGCATGGCCCTGGACGGCGCCTTTACCTCGACGGCGGTGAACTGGTCGCTTCAGGTGGGCACCGAAACGGTGACTCTGTACAGTTTCACCCGCGCGCGGCAGCGCTTGGCGCTGATCGCCGCGGGCGCCTGTATTCTTATCCTGCTCATGCTGGTCCTGGTCTGGCAGCGGCGGCGCCTGCAAGCCGCCCGCGCGGCGGCGGACGCGGCCAGCCGGGCCAAGAGCGAATTCCTGGCCAACATGAGCCACGAGATCCGGACTCCCATGAACGCCGTCATCGGGATGGCCGAACTGTTGCGGCGCACCTCGCTTGATGCCGCGCAGCGCGAGCAGGTCGAGACCATCGGCGGCGCCGCCAACGCCCTGCTGTCGCTGCTCGATGACATCCTCGACTTGGCCAAGATCGAGTCCGGCAAGATGAGCCTGAGCGAGAGCGCCTGCGACTTGCGCGCGCTCCTCAACGAGATTGCCCGCCTGTTTGGACCGGCCGCGTCCGCCAAGGGACTCCGCTTCAGCCTTACGCTCGCGGATGGGTTTCCGCAATGGGTGACGGCCGACGGCGCACGCCTGCGGCAGATTCTGGTGAACCTGGCCGGCAACGCGGTGAAGTTCACCGAACAGGGCGAGGTTACGGTGGAGGGAAGCGCCGTTTTCGACCAACGGCGGCAATGCTACCAGGCGAGGGTCACGGTCCGCGACACCGGTATCGGCATCCGTGCCGGCGACCTGCCGCTGCTCTTCCGGAAATTCACCCAGGTGGAGACCTCCGCCGCTCGGCGCTTCGGCGGAACGGGTCTGGGGCTGGCCATCTCCCGCCAGCTCGCCGAACTGATGGGGGGATCGGTGACGGCCGAGTCGGAATTCGGCCGCGGATCCCGCTTCGTGCTCGAACTCCCGTTGCGGCCCGCCGCCGCTCCGCTCGATCCGCGGGGCGAGGAGCCTCCGGCGGTTTCCCGCCTGGCGGGCGCCCGGGTGCTGGTGGTGGAGGACAACGCGGTGAACCAGCGCGTCGCCGTGCGCATGTTGGAACACCTCGGCTGCCGGCCGGAGGTGGCGGCCGACGGGCGCGCGGCCATCCGGATGGTGGAGCAGGGCGGCCGCTACGACCTGATTCTGATGGATTGCCAGATGCCCGTGCTGGATGGATTCGAGGCCACTCGCGAACTGCGCCGCCGGGAAAGCCGAGGCGGCAGAATCCCCATCATCGCCATGACCGCCTCGGCGCTCGAGGGAGATCGCCAGCGCTGCCTCGCCGCCGGCATGGACGCCTACCTCTCGAAGCCGGTCACGCTCTCCGGCCTGGAGGCCATGCTGAATGCCTGGCTCGCACCCCGCGCTGCGGGCGCATCCCAAACGCACTGCTACAATGAGGGTACCGAGGGGGATGCGAGTGCCGTTGGAAAGCCTTCCGTTTGAGATTCACCCGCGCGAGGTCAAAGCCCGTCTGGACTCCGGCGAGCCGCTGCGGCTGATCGATGTGCGCGAACCCGAGGAATTCGTGCGCGCGCGCATCGCCGGATCACAACTGATTCCCATGCGAACGGTGCCCGCGCGGCTGCCGGAGATCGAGGACCTCGCCCGCGGCGCGACTCTGGTGGTGCTCTGTCATCACGGAGTCCGCAGCGCGCAGGTCGCCGGCTGGCTGCGGGGCCAGGGCATCGAAGCCGCGCAGTCGCTCCAAGGGGGCATCGAACGCTGGAGCCTAGAAGTGGATCCCGCCGTTCCGCGTTACTGAAGCCGGCCGGAGTGAAGCAATACCCGGCGCCGCCCGATCGCGTATCATGAGGGGCATGAAGCGACGGGAATTCTTCTCCCGGGCCGGCGCCGCCTCCGGCGTGCCCCTGCTCTCGATGGCGCAGCCTGTGGGCGCCCGCCCCGCCATGAAGATCACCGGTATCAAGACCTTTTTGGTGGGCGCCACCAACCGCAACTACGTCTTCGTGAAAGTCGAGACCGACCAGGGCATCCACGGCATCGGCGAAGCCTACTCCTGCGGTCCGGACGAAGCCACCGCCGCCACCATCGCCGATTTCGAGACCTGGCTGGTGGGCCAGGATCCGCGCAACATCCAGCATCTCTGGGACACGATGTACAACTTCACCCGCTTCCCCGGCGGGTTGGTGGTGAACGCCGCCATCAGCGGCATCGAGCACGCCCTGTGGGACATCGCCGGCAAAGCCGCCGGACTGCCGGTCTACATGCTGCTCGGGGGGAAGGTTCGCGAAAAGGTCCGGGTCTATCAAAGCGCGGGCGGGAGCGAGCCGCAGCAGGTGGCGGACACGGCGCGGAAGCTGGTGGACAAGTACGGCTACACCGCGATCAAGATGCAGCCGCATCCGCCGCGCGGCAACGCGCTCCCCTACAACACGGTGACGCGCGCGGCCGGACAGCGCGTGGGCGCGGTTCGCAAGGCGCTCGGTCCGGACGTGGATATCGCCGTCGACATCCACGCCAAGTTTTTCGAGGTTTCGCGCGCGGCGCGGCTGGCGCGCGAAATCGAGCCGTATAATCCTCTCTGGCTCGAAGAACCCATCCGCCCGGAGAACCCCGACGCGATGAAGAAGCTCTCCGACCGGGTCAACATCCCGCTCGCCAGCGGGGAGTGCAACTACACCAAGTACGAGTTCCGCGACTTGCTCGCGCTCCAGGCGCTGGACATCATCCAGCCCGACATCTGCGTCACCGGCGGGCTGATGGAGATGAAGAAGATCGCGGCCATGGCCGAGGCCTGCTACGTGATGGTGGCGCCGCACAATCCCATGGGACCGGTGGCGACCGCCGTCAACGTGCACTTCGCCGCCTCCACGCCCAACTTCCTGATCCTCGAGTACCACCCCGACGACGCCAGCCCGCGCAAGGACCTGCTAAAGGAGCCGTTGATGGTCAAGGACGGCTACATCCCCCTGCCCACCAAGCCCGGGCTGGGCGTCGAACTGAACGAAGAGGCGTTCAAGCACTACCCCTTCAAGCGCTGGCGCCGCGGCTTCGACTACCGCGCCGACGGCTCGGTAGCTTTCATCTGAGACCGCCCTCCCGGGTCCCCGCCTACCATTCGAGCCGCAGCCCCAGCCGCGCGACGCGCGCTCCGCTTTGGTCGTTGTTGGCCACGCCGCCGGTGGAACGGATGATCCCCGCCGTGGTCCGGTCGGTGATGTTCGTCCCCGGGTTGCCGTAGTTGACGTGATTGGTGACGTTGGTGACGGTGAATTC
>CAKZVG010000318.1 GCA_937921835.1 uncultured Bryobacteraceae bacterium
AAGCGATCTTCGAAGACATCCTGCTGCGACGCCGCCCGAAAGACAACCGGCAACTGCTGCTCGATTTCTCGGGAGACGAGGAGCCGCCCACCAGTCCCGCGCGCGCGATCCACGACGATTGGGAACGCGCCGCCGAGCGCGAAAAGCGCTCCTACGGCGAGCAGCGGATGTTCGCCCAGGAAACCATCAAGTTCGCCGAGGTGGCGCAAGAGGTGGAAGCCGTCCGCTCCGCCATCGGCTCGGGAGTGGATGTTTCGGAGTTTGTCCGCGCGGCTCTGCGCCACTGGACGGCATCGGTCTCCGAAGCCGGCTCCGGCGCGCGTGCGCGGCTCGAGGTGAACCTTGCCGATGTCCCGCGCGACATCCGGGAGAGCCTCCCAGTAGACCGGCAGCAATTCACCGCGCGCTTTGAGCTGCCCGTTCAACCCGGCGAACTCCACCTGCACCGGACGCATCCCCTGGTCGAAGCTCTCGCCACGGGCATCCTCGATGCCGCGCTTGACGCCAAGAATGAAAACGGCGCCGCGCGTTGTGGCGTAACCCGCACCCGGGCGGTCGAGCGCCGCACCACCCTGCTGCTGGTCCGCTTCCGCTACCACATCGAAACCCAGGTGCGCGGGAAAGCAGGCGCCGAAACCCGCCAGCTCCTTGCCGAAGACTGCCAGGTATTGGCCTTCGCCGGCCCGCCGCACGAAGCCGAGTGGCTTAGCCTGGCGCAGGCGGAAGCGCTGCTCGATGCCGCGCCTGACGCGAACATCGCTCCGGAACTCCAACGCGACGCTCTCAAACGCATTCTGGAGGGGATTCCCGCGATCACGCCGGCTCTGGAGAAGGCCGCGCGCGACCGGGCGCAAGAACTGCTCGACGCCCACGCCCGCGTCCGTTCGGCGGCGCGCTTGCGCGGGGTCTCGCAAAAGGTGGAGCCTCAGCTCCCGCCGGATCTTCTGGGCATATACGTCTTCCTGCCCGTTCCTGCCGGAGGGCCAACGGCATGAGCGCCCGTCCGCTATCCGCCTACACAAGCGTCCGGACGGAAGGCGCGCTGCTGCCGGCGGATATCCTGGCCCGGATCGCCACTGGTGACACGAGTTTTGGCGGACTCGACCCGGCGTCCTATCACCTCGACTCCTCGGAGAAGATCGGCGAGGCGACCAACCGCGCCTGGAACCGGCTACAGGCGCGCTGGGCCTCCTTCCAGACCGAGCGCGCGAAGCTGGCCCCGACCGATACGGGCACCAGCCTCACGCGCGAACGCTGGCTGCTGCCGCTGTTTGAAGAACTGAAGTTCGGCCGCTTGCAGCATGCGGCAAAAATCGAGATCGACGGCAAATCGTACCCGGTGAGCCACGCCTGGCAGCACGTCCCCATTCATCTGGTGGGTTGCCAGGTGGATCTCGACAAGCGCGTCGTCACCGCCGGCGCGCAGCGCTCCAGCCCCCACAGCCTGGTGCAGGAGCTTCTGAACCGGAGCCCCAACCACCTTTGGGGCATGGTCTCGAACGGGCTACGGTTGAGGCTTCTGCGCGACAACGTAAGCCTTACCCGCCAGGCCTACGTCGAGTTCGACCTCGAAGCGATGATGGCCGGCGAGGCCTACCCGGACTTCGTCCTGCTGTGGCTCATCCTGCACCAATCCCGGTTTGAAGGCGAACGCCCGGAGCTGTGCCAGCTTGAGAAATGGTCCCAGGCAGCGCGCACCGAGGGCGTGCGCGTCCTCGACGGATTGCGGGACGGGGTCCAGAGAGCGATCGAACATCTGGGCCAGGGCTTCCTGGCGCACCCTGCCAATTCCGCGCTCCGCGAGAAGCTGCGCACCGGCGCGCTGGATAAGCAAGATTACTACCGCCAGCTTTTGCGCCTGGTTTACCGCCTGCTGTTTCTCTTCGTGGCCGAGGACCGCGACCTGCTGCTCGTGCCCACCGCCGATCCCGCGGCGCAAAAGCGCTACCGCGAGCACTATGCCACCACACGCCTGCGGCGGCTGGCCACCACGCGCGCTGGCTCCCGCCATCACGATCTCTATTGCGGACTGAAGCTGGTAATGGACAAGCTCTCCGGTGACGGCTGCCCGGAACTCGCCTTGCCCGCCCTCGGCAGCTTTCTGTTCTCGTCCACGGCCCTGCCGGATTTGGATCATTGCGAGATCTCGAATCTCCATCTTCTGGAAGCCATCCGCTCCTTGGCCGTCACCCAGACCGGGCAGAGCCGCCGCGTGGTGGATTACAAGAACCTCGGGGCCGAGGAGTTGGGCAGCGTCTACGAATCACTTCTGGAGCTTCACCCCGACCTGAACGCCGAAGCCGCCACATTCGAATTGAAAGTGGCCGCCGGCAGCGAGCGCAAGAAGACCGGCAGCTACTACACGCCCACCAGCCTCATCTCCTGCCTGCTCGATTCCGCCCTCGATCCGGTCCTCGATGAGGCGGCCAGACAGCCGGAGCCGGAGGCCGCGATCCTCAAGTTGAAGGTGGTCGATCCCGCCTGCGGCGGCGGGCACTTCCTGATCGCCGCCGCGCACCGCATCGCCAAACGGCTGGCCGCCGTGCGGACCGGCGAAGAGGAGCCGCCTCCGGAGGCGCAACGCAAGGCCCTGCGCGATGTGATCGGGCACTGCATGTATGGTGTCGACCTCAATCCCATGGCCGTCGAGCTGTGCAAGGTCTCGCTGTGGATGGAGGCGCTTGAGCCCGGAAAGCCGCTCTCGTTCCTGGAGCACCGCATCCAGTGCGGCAACAGCCTGCTTGGCGCGACACCTGCACTACTCGCGAAAGGCATTCCCGACGAAGCGTTCACGCCGATCGAAGGCGACGACAAGGAGATCTGCAAGGAGTTCAAGCGGATCAACCGCGACGAGCGCAACAAGCAGATGCGCCTGTTCGCCGCCACCACGGAGCCCTGGCAGCAGCTTGGCAACTTCGCCGCCAGCCTGATGAATCTCGATACCGTCGGCGAC
>CAKZVG010000319.1 GCA_937921835.1 uncultured Bryobacteraceae bacterium
TCCGCGCCGAGCTGACGACGCCAAAGCCGGGACCGCCGAAGATGCGGCCTGGGACTCCAAAGTCGGCGTGGTTGAAGGCGTTGAGCAGTTCGCCGCGGAATTGCAGCTTGCGCATTTCGCTCCCCAACTGGAAGTTGCGGAGAATCGACAGGTCGACGTTGGTCTGGCCGTCGGCGCGCAGGATGTTGACGCCCTGGTTGCCGAAGGTGGCCTGCGGCGGCTGCGAGAACGCCGCGGTGTCGAACCAGCGCAGCAGCGTCCGCTCGTTCTTGGGAAGATTCGGGTTGCGCGAGACGTTGGCCCGGGTGGCGCCGATGGCTGAGTAGACCGAACTCACCTGGGTGGTGACGGTGAAAGGCGGTCCGGACTGGGCAGTGAAGATGCCGCCCATGCCCCAGCCGCCCAGGAGATGACGCAGCGGCGAAGCGTTCAGATAGGCGCGGCCGGTTCCGAAGGGCAGCTCCCACACCCCGCTCAGGGTCAGCCGGTGGGGGATGTCGTTCTCCGACGGGCCGTAGTCGGCGCGGCGGTTGTACAGGTTCGAGTAAGTGCCGCCCTCGGCTCCCAGCACCGAGCCGCCCTCGTTGGTGTTGTTCAGGTTCTTCGACCAGGTATAAGTTCCCAGGAAGTTGAAGCCGCGCGCGAAGCGCTTCTCGGCGCGGAGCAGCATGGCGTGGTAGTTGGTGACGCCGAGCGAGGGCAGCGCAATCACCACATTGGAGAACTGCGGGAACGGGCGGTCGCGCTGCGTCGAGGTGGGCGTCAGGATCTCCGGACGCACCTGGTTGATGCCCATGCTACTGCTGGCGAGCTTGCGCGAAAGATTCGCAAGATAACCCGCCTCCACCATCCACCCGCCGCCGATGTCGCGCTGAATGGTCAGGTTGTGCTGCATGGAGTAACCCGTGCGCCGCGACTCCTCATAGAAGGTCACCGCGGTGGTGGGATTTTGGCCCACGCGGACCGCGCCGAAGGAGTCGTTGAGCGGCGGCTTGGTGGCGGTGTAACCGGGAACACCATCCTGGAGGCGGAAGGGAATGGTCACGCCGTTGTCGGGCGAATTGATGCTGGCCGAGAGCTCGAAACCGAGCGACGCGGAGGAGGGCGCGCCGGCGTCGAAGGGGTGCGCGTAGAACACTCCCCAGCCGCCGCGGACCACCGTGCGCGGCGAGCCGAACGGCTTCCAGGCGAAGCCGAAACGCGGCCCGAAGTTGTTTATGTCGGTGTCGTAGGGCTTGGTGCGAAAGCCGTCCACGCCCATGAAGCGCACCACGCCGGGGGTGCCTGAAACCGGGTTGATCCTCGTCAGGTCGAAGCCGTTCATGCGGTTGTTGATGTCGAAGATGGGCGTGTCGGTCTCCCAGCGCATGCCGAGGTTCAGCGTCAGATCGCGGTGCACCGCCCAATCGTCCTGAATGAACCAGGCGTAGTACCACGCGCGGCGGTCGAGGATCTCCGTCTCCCGCGCGCTAAACCCGGTGGGCGCTCCCACCAGCAGCGACGCGAGGCCATTGCCGCTGGCGGCGAGGCCCGGCAATCCCGTAGCCAGCGTCGAGAACGTGAAACTGCCCGACACGGTGGGACGGTTGATCTCGAAGTTGAACGACGGCCGGATCTCCAGGCCGAACTTCACGGCGTGCCGGCCGCGGATCCAGGTGGTGAGGTTCGACCACTGGAACTGCTGGATCGGAAACTGCCGGCGCTCCTGCGCGCCCGAGCCGAGCCCCTGGAAGCCGGCCACGCTGAACTGCGGAAAAGCGGCGTCGGGCACGCCCTTCAATCCCAGCTTGCTGGGCCAGCCGCCGTCCAGTCCGTAGGATTTGGCGTGATTGATGCGGTTCCCGTAGTTGAAGCGGAATTCGTTGATCAGGTTGGGCGAGAAGGTGCGCGTGTAGGCTCCGTAGAAGAAGTTTTGATGGCGCAGCGCCAGGGCGCGGGGGTCGGCCGCGATGTCGGTGAGATAGGTGGTGAAGCCCAGATCGTCGCTGTTATAGAGATAACGCAGGCTGAGGCGGTCCTGATCGCTTACGTTGATGTCGCCTTTGACCAGGAACGCGTTGCGCGTGAGCTTCTGCACGAAGTTGGTGGCGTAGTTGTTGGCGCCGGTGATGTTTGACGGCGGCTTGTTCGGCAGCGGCCAGAAGGGCAGCAGGTTCTTCGCCACCGCGTCGAGGCGCGAAGCCGGGATCAGGTTGCCCGGGAACTGCGTACGCACCGCGCGTCCGGCTTCGGTGCGGGTGGTGTTGGGATCGTAGATGGGGATCACCGCGCCGGCGGCGTTAAAGGTCTGCGAGAAGTTCCCGGCGCGCTGCTCGGGCGTGGGCGTGGTGAACTGCGTGGTCATGCCGTCGGAGCGGCGCGAGCCTTCATAGGCGAAAAAGAAAAACGCTTTGTCCCGCCCGTTCACCAGTTTGGGAATCATGACGGGACCGCCCACGGTGGCGCCGAACACGTTGTAGCGCAGCGGCGCGCGCTGCTTCTGGCCGTTGACGAACGGCGCGAAAAAGTTCGCGGCGTCGAGCTTTTCGTTGCGCAAATACTCGTAGGCCGAGCCGCGCAGCGAGTTCGTGCCGGACTTTGTCGTGGTTACGATGACGCCGCCAGCCGAGCCGCCGTACTCGGCAGCGTAGTTGTTGGCGAGCACCTTCACTTCCGCCACGGTCTCGACCGGCGGGTCGGTGTCCACCTGCCCGATACCCAGGCGCATGTTCTGGATATTGCCGCCATCCATGTAGATGTTCTGGGATTGGGTCCGTCCGCCGGCCAGAGAGAAGTTCGGCTTGCCGCCGGAATCGTAAGCCACGAAGACCGCCGCGCCCGTCATGCGGATGATGTTGAGCGTGCGCCGGTCGCCGAGCGGCATGTCCTCGACGCTGCGCGCTTCGACGAGCTGGCTCTGATCCGAGGTGCGCGTTTCGAGCAGCGACGCCTGCGCGCTGACGGTGACGCTCTCCGTCACGGCGCCGACCTCCAGCCGGATGGACAATTCGAGCACCTGCCCGGTGGTGAGCGTGAGATTCTCTCGCACGAAGCGGCGGAAGCCCTCTTTCTCCGCGGTGATGGTGTAGGCGCCGATGGGCAGCGCCGGAAGCGAGTAGAAGCCGGTGTCGTTGGACCGTGTGCGGAACTTGGCGCCGGTGGTGGCGCTGGTGGCCGTCACCTCGACTCCCGGAACGAAAGCGCCCTGCGCGTCGCTGATGATTCCGCTGACGGAAGCCTGCGGCGACTGCGCGCCCACCACCATCGCCGCCGCGAACACGGCGGCAAGAGCCAATACCGATGTTCTTTTCATGAAGCTACCCCTGCAAACTCAACGCCCGGGCCGCTGCCCGGGTCTTCTGATGGCATTATGCCACAGTCCGCCGCAATGTTTCATTAAGATTACGTCATTGCCGCCCCGGCGGGAAGCGGCCGCGGATCGACGCTATCATGGTCCTTTGCCGGTAAGCTGAGACGGCGGATTCGATGACCCTTCCGCGCCTGTACCCGATCCTCGACACGGCTGCGCTCGCCTCGCGCGGCATGCGCGCGGAGACCGCCGCCCGAGCCATGATCGAGGCCGGCGCCCGCATCCTCCAGTTCCGCCACAAAGAACATTTCTTGCGCGCCGTGTTTGACGAAGCCGCGCGCATCGCCGCCCTGTGCCGGGAAGCGGGTGCGCTGTTCGTGATCGACGACCGCGCCGACGTGGCGGCGCTGCTTGGAGCCGGCGTCCACGTCGGCCAGCAAGACCTGCCGCCGGCGGCGGCGCGCCGCATCGTGGGCCCCGGCGCCGTCGTCGGCTTTTCCACCCACAACGCCGCGCAGTTGGCCGCGGCGGCGGGGGAACCGGCGGACTATCTCGCCATCGGTCCCATCTTCGCCACGCGCTCGAAGGAGAAGCCCGATCCGGAGCTTGGGATCGCCGAGCTATCCCGCCTGCGCGGGTTGGCCGCGAAGCCGCTGGTGGCAATTGGCGGCATCACGCTGGGAACCGCGCCGGCGGTGCTTGAGGCGGGCGCCGATGCGGTGGCGGTGATCGCGGCTTTGCTGCCCGATCCGCTTACCGAAGCGGCGCTGCGCGCACGGGTGAAGGAATGGCTCAACCTGCTCAGGTGAACACGGGCCTGGTGAAGGGCCTCGGGTTGTTCGACGCCACCACGCTGGTCATGGGATCCATGATCGGCTCGGGGATCTTCATCGTCGCCGCCGACATCGCCCGCCAGACGCAATCGCCGGGCGGGATGCTGATGGTCTGGGTGGCCACCGCCGTGCTCACCATCGTCGCGGCGCTGAGCTACGGGGAACTGGCGGCGGCGATGCCGCACGCCGGCGGGCAGTACGTCTACCTGCGCGAGGCCTTCGGCCCCCTGAGCGGCTTCCTGTACGGCTGGACGCTGTTCCTGGTGATCCAGACCGGCACCATCGCGGCCGTGGCGGTCGCCTTCGCCAAGTTCGCCGGCGTGTTCTTCCCCTGGATCTCGGCCGGCCAGCACCTAGGCTTCCTCAACACCCAGCAACTGACCGCCATCGCCGTGCTGGTGCTGCTGACGGCGGTGAACACGCGCGGGGTCCGCGCCGGCGCCATGGTGCAGAATGTCTTCACCATCGCCAAAACCGGCGCGCTGCTGGCGCTGATCGGCTTCGGCTTCGCGCTGGGCCGCAACCAGGCCGCCGTCGAGCGCAACTTCGGCGACTTCTGGGGTGGCATGGAGTGGGGCTGGACGGCGCTGCGCGTCACCGGCGTGGCCATGGTGGGGGCGCTGTTCTCCTCCGACGCCTGGAACAACGTGACGTTCACCGGAGGCGAGGTGCGCAACCCGCGGCGCAACCTGCCGCTGGCGCTCGGGCTCGGCGTAGCGTCGGTGTCGGTCCTCTACCTTGCCTCGAATCTCGCCTATCTGGTGGTGCTGCCGCTCGAAGCCATTCAGAACGCGCCCGAGGACCGGGTCGGGACGGCGGCGGCGGCCGAGATCCTGGGACCGGCGGCGGTGGGGGTGATGGCCGCCGCCATCATGGTGTCCACCTTCGGGTGTCTGAACGGCATGATCCTGGCCGGGGCGCGCGTCTACTACGCCATGGCGCTCGACAAGCTGTTCTTTGCGTCCGCCGCCAGACTCGATCCCAAACATCACACCCCGGTTGTATCCTTGGCGGCGCAATGCGCCTGGGCCTGCCTGCTCACGCTCACCGGCGCCTACAGCGACCTGCTCGACTATGTTATATTCGCCGTTTTGCTCTTCTACATCCTGACGATCGCGGGCATCTTCGTGCTCCGCCGCACGAAGCCCGGGCTGGAGCGTCCCTACCGCGCCGTGGGCTATCCGGCGCTGCCGGCGCTGTACATCGCGGCCGCCGGGATGATCGAAGTTTTGCTGTTGCTGTATAAGCCGGACTATACCTGGCCCGGTCTTGTCATCGTGATCCTGGGAGTCCCGGTCTATTATTTCTGGAGGAAGCGCCAGCCGCGGATGGCCGCCTGACGCTTGCCGATGCGAGGTCCCATGAACCTGTTCGCGGTTAAACCGCTGAGCCGCATCATCGCCGAATCCGAGGGCGGCGAGCACACCCTCAAACGGAGTCTGGGCCCGGCCAACCTGGTGGCCCTGGGAATCGGCGCCATCATCGGAGCGGGGTTGTTCTCGCTCACCGGCATTGCCGCGGCGGAGAACGCCGGGCCGGCCATCGTGCTGTCGTTCGGGCTGGCGGCGCTCGGCTGCGCGTTCGCGGGGATGTGCTATAGCGAGTTCGCCACCATGATCCCCATCGCCGGCAGCGCCTACACCTATGCCTACGCGACCATGGGCGAGTTTCTGGCCTGGATTATCGGCTGGGACCTGGTGCTCGAATACGCCGTGGGCGCGGCCACGGTCTCGATAAGCTGGTCGCGCTACATGGTGACGTTTCTGCACAGTCTTGGCATCGACCTGCCTCCGCAGCTGATCGCCTCGCCCTGGCAGCCGGTGCAGCTCCCCGACGGCTCCACCGTGCACGGCATCCTGAACCTGCCGGCGGTCTTCATCGTGGTGCTCATTTCGATGCTGCTGATGGTGGGCATCAAGGAGTCGGCCAACGTCAACGCGGTGGTGGTGGCGATCAAAGTGACGGTGGTGATCGTGTTCATCGCCGCCGGCTGGGCCTACATCAAGCCGGAGAACCACACGCCCTTCATCCCGCCCAACACGGGAACCTTCGGCGAGTTCGGCTGGAGCGGCATCCTGGCCGGCGCGGGCACGATCTTCTTCGCCTATATCGGATTCGACGCCGTCTCGACGGCCGCGCAGGAGGCGCGCCGCCCACAGAAGGACATGCCGGTGGGGATTATCGGCTCGCTGGCGATCTGCACCGTGCTCTACATGCTGTTCGCCTACGTGATGACCGGCCTGGTGCGCTACACGGATTTCGCGGGCCACGCCGCGCCGGCCGCGCTGGCGATCGCGGCGACGCCGTTTCCCTGGCTGCGCATGGCGGTGAGCATGGCCATCCTGGCGGGGTTGACCTCGGTCATCCTGGTGATGCTGCTCGGGCAGTCGCGGGTATTCTTCTCGATGTCGCGCGACGGGCTGCTGCCGCGCGTCTTTTCCGAGATCCATCCCAAGTTCCGCACGCCCTGGCGCTCGAACCTGCTGTTTATGGGCTTCGTCAGCGTTTTCTCGGCTTTCTTCCCCATCTCGGTGGTGGGCCACATGACCAGCATCGGGACGCTGTTCGCCTTTATGATCGTCTGCGGCGGCATCATGATCATGCGCCGCACCAACCCAAACCTGCCGCGGCCGTTCCGGACGCCTCTGGTGCCGCTGGTGCCGGTTCTCGGGATCCTGGTATGTGGCGCGATGATGTTCGGCTTGGGCTGGGAGAACTGGATGCGGCTGCTGGTTTGGCTGATAATCGGCTTCGTCATTTACTTTAGCTACAGCCGGACGCACAGCCGCCTGGCTCGGGACCGCGCGCTGGAGGCCGACAGGGGGGCGACTGTCTGAGGACAGACTCGCCCGGCGAGCCGGCCGGAAGGCGGCGGGTCAGGCGATGGCGCTGGCAAGCGGGCCTCCGGGCGCCGCGAGTTCGCGCTGGAAGTCGTCGAGCACCCGCACCGCATGGCGGTCCACACCGGTTTGAAACAGGGGTTCGACCGGATCGGCTTCGACGCGGATTCCCGGCTGGCTGGGGATCCCGAGACGGTTCACGCATTGATCGGCGGCGCGCACAACCGCGCCGAGGGTGATGCGCCCGGCGGCGGGCGGTTGGTGGTGGTCGTGGATCGCTTCCAGCACCGCGACCGGCAGGTCCCAGCGCTTCAAGGCCGTCTCCGAAACCTGTGCGTGCCCGAAACCCAGCACCTCCTGTTCGGCCGCCAGCCGGAGTTCCGGGTCCTCCCCACCCAGCGCTTCGATGCGCCGGTTGAGGTCGGGAAGAGCGGTGGCGATCAGCAGCTTGCCAAGATCGTGCAGCAGACCCGCCGTGAAAGCGCCCTCCGGGTAGGACACCGGAACGTGCAGCACGAGTTGGTCCGCCAGGATCGCCACCGCCGAGGAGTGGCGGTTGAAATCCCGCATCGACCACCCCTGAGGCGGGCGCAGCCGGTTCCAGAGATTGTTGATGGAAATGGCCAAAACCGTGTTGCGCAGCTTGTTGATTCCCAGGATCGAGATGGCGTGGCGCACCGAACTCACCGTGCCTTGCCGCCCGTAGATGGCCGAGTTCACCAGGCGGAGCACGTTGGCCGCAACCACCGTGTCTTTCTCGATCAACGCACCGACGCGGGTGAAGGAGACGTCTTCATTTGAGAGTTCGCCCAGCAGGCGCGTCACGACCGGCGAAAACGGCGGCAACTGGTTCAAACCCAGGATCGCCTTGCGCCAGGCGGCGTCCTTGGAAGTCGCGAAACCCTTCACAATGGGCTTATCGGCAGGACGGGCGAGTCTGTGTAGCCGGACGGCGGGCTGCTCCGCGTTACCATAAGGAAAGCATGAGCGAAGCTGCGCGCGCGGCCGGACAGCCCGGGAGCGGTCCGCTTTCCGCCGCGGAAGAACTCGCCGGCCCGGATCCGGCGCCGGGTGTTCCTGTTCCCGCCATCCGCGTCCGCCAGTTGCGCAAGCTGTACGGCGGCAAGGCGGCGGTGGACGGCCTGGATCTCTCGGTTCCGCCGGGCTGCTTCTTCGGCTTCCTCGGTCCCAACGGCGCGGGCAAGACCACCACCATCCGCATGCTGATGGGCCTGGCTCCGCCCACGTCGGGGACCATCGAGATGCTCGGGCTTCCGATGCCGGAACGGGCGGTCGAGATCAAGCGGCGCATCGGGCTGGTGCCGGACGAATCGCTGCTGTTCGACCATTTGACGGGCGCCGAGTTTCTGGAGTTCGCCGGGCGGATGTACGAGTTGGGCCGCGAGACGGCGCGCGAGCGCGCGCGCGAGTTGCTGGCGCTGTTCGAGCTCGACAGCCACGGGCGCAAACTGATCGCCGAATACTCCAAGGGTATGCGCAAGCGGCTGGCGATGGCCGCCGCGCTCATCCACGCTCCACAGTTGTTCCTGATGGACGAGCCCTTCGAGGGGGTGGACGCCGTTGGCGCGCGCCTGATGAAGGATTTGCTGCTCGACCGGGTGCGCCGCGGCGCGACCATCTTTCTCACCTCGCACGTGCTCGAAGTGGTCGAGCGGCTGTGCGACCGGGTGGCGATCATCCACGAAGGCCGGTTGGTGATGGATGCCTCCATGGCCGAGATGCGCGGCGGCAGCGAGACGCTGGAGGACGTCTTCGTGCGCGTGGTGGGGGCGGCGCGCGGCTCGGAGTCGCTGGACTGGCTGTGACATGCTGGCGCAGGCGGAAGCTCTGATCTGGGCGCAGTGGCGGGTCCTGTGGAACGCGGTCCCAAGGACGAACTGGGGCGGGGCGGCGTTCGCCGCCGCCG
>CAKZVG010000320.1 GCA_937921835.1 uncultured Bryobacteraceae bacterium
CGCTGCCCGCCGAAGCCCGGGTTCACGCTCATCAGCAGCACGAAGTCCACCAGATCGAGGACGTTCTCGAGCGTGGCCACCGGCGTCGCCGGGTTGAGCACCACGCCCGCCTTGGCGCCCTCGCTCTGGATCAGGCGCAACACCCGGTCCAGGTGCACGCAAGCTTCCTGGTGAACCGACACGCAGTCCGCGCCCGCTTCAATGAAGATGGGCGCGTAACGGTCCGGGTCTGTAATCATCAGGTGAACGTCGAGCGTGAGCCGCGTCGCCTTGCGCAGCGACTTCAGCACCGGCGGACCGATGGTGAGGTTCGGCACGAAATGCCCGTCCATCACGTCCACGTGCAGCATCCCGACGCCGGCGGCCTCGACACGGGCCACGTCCCACGCCAGGCGGGCAAAGTCGGCGGACAGGATAGATGGAATGATCTCAACCATTTGCAAGCTACTCCGATGGTATCACAGCGGCGTAAAACCCGTCCCCGGCGTCGCGCCCCGGAAGCCGCCGCAGCACCCGCGCCGGCCGGCGTCCGGTGGCCTCGGCCACCACCTCGTCGTTCTCTTCCGGCTCCAGCGAACAGGTGGAATAGACTAGCCGTCCGCCCGCGGCCAAGCAGCCGAGCGCATTCCGGAGCAACTTCACCTGAAGCGCGTGCAGTCTCGGCAAGTCTGCCGGTTGGATGCGCCACTTGATCTCGGGGTTTCGTCCTAGCGTCCCGGTGCCCGAACAAGGAGCATCCACCAGAATGCGGTCGAAGCGGGTGTGAAAGGGAAGCTCGCGTGTGCCGTCCAGGACCACCCTTGCACAGGCCAGCCCGTCGAGCGCGCGCAGCCGCCGCAAGCTGAGGTCGCAGGCCACGGCTGCGACTCCCGCCTCCAGCGCCTGCGCGGTCTTGTTGCCGGGCGCAGCGCACAGGTCGAGGAACCGCAGCCCGGGGCGCAATTCGAGCAGCGGCACAACGCTCTGCGATCCAATGTCCTGCATGCGCAGACCAGGCGCCTCGCCCGAGACCACACGGCAGCATCCGGCCACTTCCCCGGACGCCGGAAGAAGCCCCGCCGGGGAAGGGCTGCCCGCAGGGAGCCGTACATACCGCACCGGTTTTTCAAGCGCCGCCCGAGCCGCCGCTTCCGCCGCCGGAGCGCCGTAGTGCCGGTCCCAGCGTTCCAGAAGCCAGGCGGGCAGCGAGAGTTCCGTGGCGCGGTCAGGCCACTCCACAGCGCCCGGCGCAATCCTCCGCAAAACGGCGTTCACCAGCCCGGCGGCCGAGCTCCGGCGCGCCCGCTTGACCAGTTCGACGCTTTCAGCCGTCGCGGCGTAGCGTGGCACCCGGTCCAGGTGGCGAAGCTGGTAAGCGCCCATGCGCAGGGCGATGCGGACCTCGGCGTCCAGACGCCCGGCGGCCCGTCCGGAGTGGAGTTCGATCAGGTAATCCAACTGCGCGCGCCGCCGCAGCGTCCCGAAGACGATCTCCTCGGCCAGTCCCGCGTCGCGCGACTCCAGGCCGCTTGTGCGCGCCAGCAGGA
This sequence comes from uncultured Bryobacteraceae bacterium, assembly GCA_937921835.1. GTDB lineage: Bacteria > Acidobacteriota > Terriglobia > Bryobacterales > Bryobacteraceae > CAKZVG01. Next base: position 1,527 of record CAKZVG010000320.1, read on the forward strand.
GTTCCGAGGCGTAACCGCCCGATTCGACGGCGGCCAGAACATCGAAGGCGGCGCGGCGAGCGGGCGAAATCATTAGCTTTCATGATAGCGGGCGGCAGAGCGGGGCAGGCGGGAGCGGTCTTCAGCAGACGCGCCGGGGGTCGCTCAGGTGAGCCAGCAGCTTCAGGCAGGCGCCGATGCGCGCCGCCGCCACCGGCTCGTTCCGGCCGATGGATTCCGAAGCCGAGCGCATCTCCGCCGTCACGCCGTCGAGCAATTCCTGAAACTCGCACTCCCCGGCAGGAGCCGCCTGCCTTTCCCGGAACGCGGCGAAATCGCTCCGTCTCCAGGCATCCAGCATGCGCTGGGCTTGCTCGGCTACTCCCGTCCGGCTGGCGGTCATCATGTCCTGATGCTCTTATCGGAAGCCGCGAGCGCCGGCCACGGCCAGGAACGACCTACGACCGCACGGGAAAATCCCTGACGGAGCGCCAAGAATCCACCCTTCAGCCTCGATCACGCGCGCCCGGTCAGCCGCTTCGAGCGGGGGCTCAAATAGCCGCTTCAACCATCCTTCGGCCCCGGCCCGCGCGAAGCGGCCCGCCAGCGCGCGCACCTGCGCGGCGTCCTTGCAGGGAGTCGCGCCGGGCGGCAGGGGCGTCAGTGACGGGTAAACTTCGGCGAACACAATCAGAGCCTCCCGGCGCGAGGGCAGGCACAACCCGGTTTCAAACGGCCACACGCGCGCGACCGTGGCCAGCACCGGGTCGTCCCGCAGCGCCAGCACACGCGGGATTCCCGTCAGCGCCTGTCCGCCGGCGCTTCCGGCATAACACAGCTTCCAGACCGGCTGCGCGCCCGGCGCGGCACGGTCCGCCAGCCGGTACTCGGCCAGTTCCCCTCCGTAGCCCCCGGGCCGGGTCATGGCCAGCGTGTCCGAGACCGCGCCCCGCGGGCAACCCCAGAAGGGAAAGGCGCGCCCGCTGATGCGCCGGTTGAATTCGGCGGCGGCGGCGAATCGGTTGTTGCGGTTGTCCTCGCGGTCGTCGATGAGGCGCGCGATTTCCTCCCACGCCGCGCGCCACGGCGGGGCTCCGCGCAGCCCGAGCGCGCGCGCGAAGCCGGCCGGGTAGCCCAAGGGGAAGTCGAAGCCCGCCAGCACCCGCATTCCCCGCGCGGCGCGCTCGCGCAGCAAGCCGCCGAGACGCCGCCAGGCCGCCGCGCGCGTGGCGACGTTCCGCACTTCCTGCCGGTCCGCTTCGAGCAAGCAGTACCAGATGCTGTCCGCGCCGGTCCTGGGGCGGTTGGCGGCGCTCCAGTCAACCATCAGGTAGGCATCGAATTCCGCCATAGCAGGCAACTCCTCAACGCGGCCGGGCTAGAATCTAGTATGCCCCTGGTGAAAGCCGCGTCTCTGGCCGATCTCCCCCCGGGCGCGCTCCTTGAGGTGCGCATCGGCGGCAAGCCGGTCGCCCTCTGCAACTCCGGCGGCGAAATCCACGCCCTGGACGGCGAGTG
>CAKZVG010000321.1 GCA_937921835.1 uncultured Bryobacteraceae bacterium
ACCGGTTGTGCCGGGCCTCGCGAGTAGCCGCCGCCATTGAGGGGCCGCTGCCGGTCTTCCGCGGAGCGACGCTTGACCACGCGCTGCACGGCGGCGAGGACTACGAACTGCTGTTCACCCTGCCGCCGGGCTGCGCCCCTCCCACGCGCCTCACCGGCACGCCGCTCACGCGTATCGGGACGATCCGCGCCGGCCGCGCCGGACGGGTGCTCCTGGCCGGGCGGCCGCTGGCGCCCCTGGGCTACGATCACCTGCGGGACCGCGCCGGGAAGCCCGGGATTGCGCCATAATAGCGGCGATGTCGAAGATCCTGGCCTCGGCACTCCTGTTCACCATGACCACAACCGCCGCCGTGAAGATCGAAAAGACCGCTTATGCGGGCTGGCCCAACTGCTACCGCGTGACCAACGGAGAGATCGAGCTGATCGTGACCGGAGACGTCGGTCCGCGCGTGATCCGCCTCGGCTTTGCCGGCGGCCAGAACCTGTTCAAGGAATTCAAGGAGCAGCTCGGCAAGTCGGGCGAAAAGGATTGGCAGGCGCGCGGCGGGCACCGCTTGTGGGTGGGGCCCGAGATCGTGCCGATCACCTACGCGCTCGACAACGGTCCGGTGAAGATCGCCGTGCGCGGCAGCCTGCTTGTCGCGACGCAGCCGGTGGAGAAGGAGACCGGGCTGGAGAAGCAGATGCTGATCCGCATGGCGCCTTCGGGAACCGGCGTCGAGGTGGTGCACCGCATCCGCAACACTACGCTGTTTCCGCTGGAATTCGCGCCCTGGGCGCTGACCATGATGGCGCCGGGCGGGGCGGGCATCACCGGCTTTCCGCCGCGCGGCTCGCACCCGGAGATGCTGGACCCCACCCATCCGCTGGTCATGTGGGCCTACACGGACTTCTCCGACCCGCGCTGGAAGTTCACTCGCAAGTACGCCGTGCTGCGCCAGGATCCGAAGGCCAGAACGGCCCAGAAACTCGGCCACTTCAACCCGGACACGTGGGGAGCTTACCTGCTCGGTTCCGATCTCTACATCAAGAGATACAAGGCCGAGCCGGGAAAGAAATATCCCGACTTCGGATGCTCCTACGAAACTTTCACCAACGCCGACTTTCTGGAGTTAGAGACGGTAGGACCCATTACTCGCGTCGAGGCGGGAAAGTCCGTCGAGCACGTCGAGAACTGGACACTGCACAAGAACGTCAAACTCAGCGCCTGGACCGACGAGGAACTGGACCAGGTGCTGCTGCCGCTGCTCAAATAACATCCCAACGCGTTTCGCCGCCATGTGGCCGGCGCCGGAACGGCCATTCCTATTCCCTGACCATCAGGCTGGCGCCGCAGATGGCGTTCGCGCCCCCCCGGAGCGCCACGCGCGGCAGGGGTTGGGCGATGCCGTTGCCGTCGCTGGCGGGGCAGCAGAGGCCGTGGCTGCCGGGCTCGAGTCCCGCAAGCAACGCCGTCCGGTGAACGCTGGCATAGCCCATGGGCAACTGCAACGGCGCGGCTGACGGTCGCCCTTTCATTGAACGCTGCCGGCCCAGGAAATCGTCCCGGCCCGAACTGCGGAGGGGCAGCGGAGGGCGCGCCATCACCCCGGACTGCCAGTAAATCAGCTTGACGCCAAGCTGAATGCGGCGCGCATACCCCTAGGTGTTGGTGATGGCCCCAAATGCGCCGTGGCCGGGGCGGCCTAACATTCCACGCCTACCCGCACCTAGGTGACTCAATATTAGGACTCATTTTTACACCTTATTCCGCGTCTTTTTCCGATTCGCCGGGTTCAAATTAGGTGATGCTCAAGTTCCGCCTGTTCCCGTTCGCGCTGGCTGGCCTGCTCACCGCGCCTCTTTGGGCGCAACGCGTCGAGGTGATTCCCGCCGATCCCATCGTGCTTCCCGGCGTTTCGGATTCCAACAGCCCGGTGCACTGGTGGCGGGGGGAGTTCCACGTCACCCAGTCGCATGCCATGCCCATCGTCAGCATCGGCGCGGGATTGGAGGGGCCGTTGAAAACGCGGGCCGTGCTGTTTCACTCCTACGAGCACATGCCGCTCTGGATCGAATCGACCTGGGTGGACGCCGATGGGACGGTCTACGCCTGGTACCATCACGAAGAGGGCGCTTGCGGAACTCTGGCGTCGCCCAAGATCGGCGCGCTCGTTTCGCGCGACGGCGGGCGGACCTACGAGGACCTGGGAATCGTTCTGGAGACCGGTTACCCGCCGGATTGCTCCTCGGCGAACGGGTACTTCGCGGGCGGACACGGTGATTTTACGGTGCTTCTCGATTCCCGCAAGGAGTATTTCTATTTCTATTTCTCGAATTATTCGGGACCGGAGGCCAGCCAGGGCGTGGCGGTGGCGCGCCTGGCCTTCGCCGACCGGGATTCGCCCGCCGGGCGCGTCGAGAAGTTTTATAACGGGGAATGGGGCGAGCCCGGCCTGGGCGGCGAAGTCACGCCCATCTTCCCGGTGCGGGCGGCCTGGAGCCGCCCCGACGCGGACGCTTTCTGGGGACCGTCACTGCATTGGAACACCCACCTGAACCAATACGTGATGTTGCTGAACCGCGCCTGCTGTGAACCCGGTTGGCCGGCCGAAGGCATCTACATTTCCTTCAATCCGGACCTCGGCAACCCGAACGGCTGGACGCCACCCGCGAAAATCCCCGGGCTTTACAGCGTGGGCTGGTATCCGCAGGTCATCGGTCTCGGACCAGACGCCTCCGACAAAGTGGCGGGCCGTGTGGCGCGCTTCTTCATGGGTAGCGATTCGGAGTACGAAATCGTCTTCGGCTGGTAGCGCGTTGACGGCGCCGCCTTCGCGGACCTGGCCTTTCAGTCCGCGCAACGGGGCATCGCCTGCATGCGGGGCCTCCACGGCTCCGGCCGTTGTCGCCCGGGAAGAAACACAGCGTGTCCCGATCGAACTGCAATTCGGGGAGTACGCGCGCATCAACCGCCCCACGCCGCCGGCGGCGGCTCTTGACCCGAGGAAGAAAGAACGGTACTCTTCCCCCAGGAGAAAGGGATCCCGGTATGCTGCGCAGAACGTTCATGAGGTCGGTGGCCGCGGCGCCCGCCGCCGGTCTGTTTCGCTACCCGTGCGGCCTCGCCGCCCAACAGCGCGGCGCCGCGCCCCCCGATCCTTTCCAGCCCGCCGAGGCGCCGAACTGCCCGATGGGCGCGGGGCGGGGCATTTACCCGGGACGAGTGGTGTGGGTGCGCGACGCCGAGGCGGCGCGTTGGGACGGCGCGACCGGCCATTGGTGGGACGACGCCTCGACCGATCAGCGCGTGGTCAACCGCATGACGTCCAACTCGCTGCTTGATCTGACCGGCCGCCGGAACGAAAAACAGGCCTGGGACGCGCTCTTCCGGAACTTCAACGAGACCCACCGGCGGGGCGGCTCCGGCTACCGGCGCGGCGAGAAGGTGGTGATTAAGATCAATGCCAACCAGGACCGCGGCCCGGACTGGTCCAACATGGCGCGCGGCTCCAGAGTGCTGAACGGCCTGCCCAGCCCGCACGCCATCGCCGCGCTCGTCCACCAGCTTGTCACAGCGGGCGGCGTCCGGGGCGAGGACATCATCGTCTACGACGTCACCGCGGGCCGCACCATCGGCCAGCCGGTTTACACGCGCATCAAAGGGTCATCCGAAGCCGGTCTCAAAGGCGTGTCCTTCCTGGTGGGAACCAGCCACGGCCTTGCTGGAAGGCTTTCGCCTGAGCCGGACCTGAAGCACCCGGTCCGATTTTCGAAAGACGGCATCCCGGCCGCGTACCTGCCACGTGAAATCACCGGGGCGGAGTACATGATCAACATGGCCCTGCTGCGCCCGCACGGCATGGCAGCGTTGACGCTGATCGGCAAGAACCACTTCGGTTCCATCTATTTTCCGGAGGACGGAGGCTGGTCGCCGCGCATCCTGCACAACCACGTGCTGCGTACCGCGCCCCTGGGATCCTACAACGCCCTGGTGGACCTGATGGGGCACCGGCACCTGGGCGGCAAAACGATGCTGTATGTTCTGGATGGCCTGTATACGGCGGCGCACAACGAAGGCAACGTTTACCGCTGGCAGTCGTTCGGGGATCAGTGGGCGGCCAGCCTGCTGATGTCGCAGGATCCGGTGGCGCTGGACTCGGTCGGGCTCGACATCCTGCGCAACGAGCCGCGCGCCACCGAGGTGCGCGGGAACGCGGACAATTACCTGCACGAGGCCGCGCTGGCGGCCGCGCCGCCGTCGGGCGTCCTTTACAACCCCAGCCAGGACGCCAGGCTTGGCAGCCTGGGGGTGCACGAGCACTGGAACAATCCCACCGCCAGGCAGTACTCGCGCAACCTGGGGCTCAAAGAGGGGATCGAACTCGTGGCCTCCGTCCAGGCCTCCTGAGCGCCTTTTTGCGCCGCTCCCCTCTCCAGAACAGGCGGCACGCCACCGGCCGGCTGACGCGCGGAGCCGTGGCCTGTTCTGGCACGAACTGACGCTGCGGCCTACGCGGCCGTGGCCGCTCAGAACAGCAGCTTCAGCGCGAGGTTCAACTGCCGTTGCCCGTGGCCTTTCTCGGCGTTCACCGTCCCGAAGGCGGTGCTGACCGGATTGGTGACGGGCGCCTCGAACTGGACGTGGTTCATGGTGTTGTAGGTTTCGAAGCGGAACTGCGCGCGCACGCCCTCGGTGATCCGGAAGGTCTTGAAGAACGACATGTCGAAGTTGTTGACGCCGTCGGCCCGGATTCCCGTGAAGCGCGAGGGGAAGGTCCGGATGTTGCTCGCGAGCTGGTTGCGCGGATCGCGGTCGAAACCGGCGTCGACGTTGAACCAGCGGTCCGGGCTGCGCTTGGAAACCGGCAGCACGATGTCGTGCAGGTTGCCGGTGAAGATGGCGTTGCCGAAGCCGAGCGGCGGGCCGCTCTGCCCTTCATACATTCCCTGAAGCTGCCAGCCGCTGATCAGGTGGTGCAGCAGGCCCGTGGCGCCGGAGAGAACTGGTTTGCCCCGGCCAAAGGGCAGTTCCCAAATCGCGCTGACCGAAAGCCGGTGCGGGTAGTCCTGATCCGAAATCACCTTTTCGAGATAGGAGTCGGTCTCGTTCAGGTAGTTGATCGCCTCCATGAACTTCGACCACGTCCAGGCGGACTGGAACGTCACTCCCACGCTCATGCGCTTTTCGACGGTCAGTTGCAGCGAATGATAGTAAGACCATCCGGCCGGGAAACCGGTCGTGATCCCCTGAAATTGCGGCCGCTCGCGCAAAAGCTGGCCGCGGCTGGTGCGCTGGCTGCCGAGACCGGTGCCGCTGAACTCGGGAATCCCGAAGAAGGGATTCAGAACCTGCGCGCTGAGATAATCGATGGTTGCCTGATCCCGCACCGGCGAGGTGGAGAAGTACTGCCGTGGCACCGGATTCAGTTGGCGGCTCACCTCGAGCTTGGTTCCCCGGTTTCCGACGTAGGCCACCTCCATCAGGGTGCGGGAGGGTAACTGGCGCTGCACGGAAAACGACCAGCGCTGCATGTAGGCGTTCAGGGGCCGCTCGTTGAAGAACGACGTCCCGCGGCCCAGGAAGGTGGCCAATCCCCCCGCGGCCCCCAGCGGCGCCTCCAACCCGCCCGGGAACGGATTCGACAGCGTGGCGATAAAGGTCAGGCCGTTGTCCAGACTCGGGATCAGGTTGGTGGGCTGGTTGAACCCGCCCTGATTGACATGCTGGCTCTCGATCCCCATGGTGTCATAGAAGACGCCGTAGCCGCTGCGCAGCACCGTCTTCGGCGTGAGCTGATAGGCCAGCCCCACCCGTGGCGCGAGGTTGTTGCGGTCCGGCTTCCAGAGGGTCCGCGGCTGCCCCCCGGCGCCCGCGAACAGCAGCCCGCCCTTGGCGCTGAAACTGGACACAGGCACTTCGGGAATGGGCGCCCGCGCGTAGTTGGCGCGCGCCTGCGCTTCGATGGGACTGGGCGTCTGAAAGTCGAAACCCCGGATGGTGCGGTTGTAGCGTTCCGTGATCGGCCCTTCGTATTCGTAACGCACTCCCAGGTTCACGGTGAGTTTGCGCGTCAGTTTCCAGTCGTCCTGAAAGAAGAGGGCCGTGAAGGTGGACTGTTCGGCCCGCGAA
>CAKZVG010000322.1 GCA_937921835.1 uncultured Bryobacteraceae bacterium
CCACAGTGCCGCCCTTCAAATCGTCATGGCGGTGAACCCGCCATCGACTCGGATGACGGTGCCGGTGACAAAGCTCGATGCTCGTGCTGAGGCCAACCACACGACCGCACCCGCAAGCTCGTCGGCCTCGCCGAATCGAGCCATCGGCGTGTGCGCCATGATGGTCGCCACCCGTTCATCGGTCAGCAGCTTCCGATTCTGCTCGGCCGGGAAGAACCCGGGTGCGACGGCGTTGACCCGTACCTGGTTTGGCGCCCACTCCCTGGCCAGAAATTGGGTCAGATTGTTGACCCCGGCCTTGGTGATCGAGTATGTGAAGACCTTCGACAGCGGCGGACCCGACGAGGCCGAGGAGATGTTGATGATCGAGCCTCCCCGGCCCGATTCCACCATCGCCTTGCCGAAGACCTGGCAGGCCAGAAAGACGCTTTTCAGATCGACGTCGATCAGCCGCTGCCATTCTTCCTCGGTGATCTCGAAGAAGGGGGTGCTCGAATTGATGCCGGCGGCGTTGATCAGGATGTCGGCGCGTCCCCACTCGGCCAGCATCCGGTCGAGGGAGGCTTGCAGGCCGGCCTTACTGGTGGCGTCGACGGGCAGGCCGAGCGCCCGGCGGCCAAGTTCCCGCACCGCGGCGGCGCGCGCTTCGGCGGCCTGGGCGTTGAAATCCAGAACGGCGACGTCGGCGCCGGCGCGCGCCAGTCCCATGGCCATCTCGCCGGCCAGGACCCCGCCGCCGCCGATCACGGCCGCGGTCCGGCCGGAGAGTGAGAAGAGATTATCGTCCATAAGAGTCTGATTCTATCTCAGCGCGGGCGGCGAGCGCCGTTCCGGGGCGGGGCGCTACAGGGTGATCACCGGGTGCGGCGGGTTGGCCTCGAGTTGCGGAAGGACCATCTTGCCCAGCTTGCAGGAAACGGTGTGTCCTTGCGGGGAGAAAACATTCCGCTCCGCTCGCCAGGCGCACTCTTCAGCGCCTGGAGCCGTTCTTCCCGCTTCCCCGCCCGCCCCATCCGCCTCCCCGGGGCCGGTCTGGTGGCGGCGGTTCAGCGACGCGCGGAAATACTCCGACAGCGTGCGTGGCGGGTGGTTGCGGCTGGGCACTGCCGCCAGGGTACTAAAACGTCCTAGTCTCCAGTACCGTTGATGGCTCGAGTCCCGGCTCCGAGACTAGAGAAAGGGAGGCGTATCGATGGAGCGAGCAGAGCTCGACCAGTGGAAGTCCCGTGAGGTCGCGCGGCTTCTCGCTCTGGTCGAAGCCGAGAGGCGATATTACCAGGACCTGGTCGCAAGCCTGCCGGCCGGGTTGTTGATCGTCTCGAACGAGCTCGAGGTCATCTCGGCCAACCGCGCCTTCCGCCGGGTTTTCGGGTTCACGCGCGAGGGACTGCTTGGCAGGGATGTGAGCGAAGTGCTCCCCGGCAGCGGTGTCGCGGCCGGGATTACGGAAGTGCTTGAAGGAAGGGCGCCGCGCAGCGTCCGGGAGTGGGACGCGCCGGTTGGCAGGCGCTTCCGGATCACGGCGGTGGCGCTGCGGGGATGGGAAGGCGAGTACGACCGGGAAGCGCTGCTGCTCCTGGAGGAATTGACCGGAGAGACGGCCGCGGCTCCACCGCCCGCGGAGACAGGCGTGGAGCCGGAAGCCGCCGCCGAGATTCGCGCGGCGCCGGAGATTCCGGCCGTGGTGTGGGAGGCGGACCCTGATTCTCTGGAAGTCAAGCTCCTGAACCCGCCCGGGCAGGAGATTCTGGGCGAGGCGGCGGGCGCAAGGTCGTGGTGGGAGCGGGTCCACGAGGAAGACCGCGCCTGGCTGCGGGAACGCTACCGCGCCATCTTGGGGGTAGCGGGGAAGTTCAGCCACGAGTACCGGGTGCGGGGCGCCGGGGGGCGGCTGGGCTGGATGTACGAAGTGGTCGAGACGCCGGGGCCCGGGGGTGGCACGCTGCGGGGCCTGGCCGTCGAGTTCAGCGCCGCCCGCGCGGCGCAGCACAGCCGACAGCAATTCGAGACGGCCGAGTCGCTCTCGCGCCTCACCGCCCGGCTGACCCACGACTTCAACAACCTGCTGACCATCATCGTGGGGTACGGGGAGGACCTGCTGCACAGCCTGCCAGGACAGGACCCGCGCCGCGCCGACGTGAACGAAATCCTGCGCACCGCGGAACGGGTTTCGGGTTCGACGCGCGAATTGATGGAGATGACGCGGCCGGCGGTGGCGCAACCCGCGGTCATCGACCTGAACTCGACGGTGGACCTGGCGGTGACACGCTCCCGCGACGACTTGCCGATGAACCTGCGGGTGGTGTTCGAACCGCAGCCGGGACTCGATCCGGTGGCGGCCGATCCCTGGCAGCTTGCGGAAATCGTACTGACGCTGATCGAGCAGGCGTCGGCGCTGGCGGAGCCGGGCAGCACGATTCTGCTGCGCACTTCCCGGGCGATCGACGTTCACGCCGTTCCGGGCGAAAGCGTCGAGCTGCACCAGGCCCGCCTGACGGTGGAGGCTCAGGGAGCGGCGGCGGCGGCCGGGGGCGAGGACCTGTTCGATCCGCTGTACACGAAGCGGGAGTTCACGCGAGGTCCCGGGCTGTTCCGGATTCTGGCGATGGTGCGCCAGGCCGGGGGACGCCTGCATGTCGAAAGCGAACCCGGAAGCGGGACTCGCATGGTTCTGTCGCTGCCGATGCAGAGGCGGGAGCCGGCGGCGCCCGGGGGCGCACCGGAAGCGCCGCCGCAAGGTCCTCCTGAGACGGCTCCGGAGGAAGCAGCCGGCGAGGCGGAGAGCCGCCGCGCGCCCACCGCGATGCTGGTGGAGGACGACGCCGGAATCCGCGCGCTGATGCGCAAGATCCTCCAGCGGCATGGCTTCAGCGTGATCGAGGCGGGGAGCGGCGAGGAAGCGCTCAGTCTGAGCCGGAAGCAGGAAGGGCCGCTGGATTTGCTGGTGACGGATCTCATGATGCCCGGCATCGGGGGGCGGGAGCTTTCCGAGCGCCTGCTTGCGGAGCGTCCGGATCTGAAAATCCTCTATGTCTCCGGCTACACCGACGACCCGAACGTGCAGGCCGGCATGCTGCCCGCGGGCGCCAGTTATCTCCAGAAGCCGTTCACGCTGGGGGCGCTGGTGGACAAGGTGCGCGAGGTGATGGGCGAGAAGATGCCGCCTGGCGGCGGCTGAGCCGGCGGCTCACACCGTTTTCAGGAAATCGAGGAAGCGGCCGGCGCAGCGGTCCAGGTTGCGCACGTCTCCGCCGCCGAGGAGAGGCGAGCACATCTCGTAGGCGACGCCGCCCTGGTATCCTCCCTCGCGCAGCGCGCGCAGGAACGCACGATAGTCGATCAGGCCTTCACCGGGCGGAACCGCCTGCACCCAGGGGGTGCGCGGCTCGTAGTTCACGACTTCGGGCCGGTAGTGGTAGCGGGGACGCAGTTGGTAATCGGCGATGGTGGTGTGGCAAGTGAGGGGCGCCAGTTTCCGGGCCGCGGCCTCCAGATCGGCGCCTTGCAGGAAGGGCGCCCAGGCATCGAAGGCGGCGCGGCAATTGGGTTCGCCGACGGCCTGGAGGAGGTCGAACATGGCCTCGTAGCCCGCCGCGAGGTCGTGATGATTCTGCACGGCGAGCGTGACGCCGTAGGGGGCGGCTCTGCGGGCGCACTCGCCGAGCGCGTCCACGACCGCCTGCCAGAGCACGGGGTAGGGCGCCTGGGGATGCTCGTAGGCGGTGAAGATGCGGACCAGCGGGGCCTGGAGATCGTGCGCCAGGCGCGCCAGTGCGGTGACGTAGTGGATCTGGATCTCACGCTGGGGAATGTCGCCGTGCCCGGCATCGGCGCTGAAGTTGTTGTAGCCGGCGAGGACGGCGCAACGCAGGCCGCGCTCGCGCAGCGCCGTCCGGAGCTTGTCGCGCTCGCCGGAGTCGAAGTCCAGAAGGGAGGCGTGGGGACGTTTGGCCATCAGCATCACCGCCGGGAATCCCAGCGCGGCAGCCTTATCCAGGAATTCGTAGAGCGAAAGGCGCGCCTGCCCGGGCCACACGCCCGCGTAGCTTACCGAGTGCAGAATCGGGGTGAGCATCCTCCCCAGAATTGGGGTTGGGCGGCGCGGCTGTCAAGCCGCAAGCGGGGGACGGCGGCGCCGGCCGGATGCGCTTGCATTTCGGCCCCCGGCCGGGTTCTGATGGACGCATGGCTAGCCGGCATCTTCCGTTGCTACTGCTGGCGGGTTCGATACTGCCCGCCGCCGATTCCCTCGTTTACGTCGGAACGTACACCCGCGAGGTGAGCAAAGGTATTTACGCCTGGCGTTTCGATCCGGCGTCGGGCAAACTAACCTCCCTGGGCCTGGCCGCCGAGGTCACCAATCCGTCGTTTCTTGCGGTTCACCCCAACCGGAAGTTTCTGTATGCCGTGGGGGAGATTTCCGGGCCCGGACAGAAGGGCGGGGCGGTGAGCGCCTTCGCGATCGACCAGGCCAGCGGCAAGCTCAAGCTGCTCAACCAGGTATCGTCGAAGGGGGCAGGCCCGTGCCACGTTAACCTGGACCGGACCGGGCGGGTGGCCTTGGCGGTCAACTACGGCAGCGGCAGCGTGGTGGCGCTGCCGGTTCAGGAGGACGGGCGGCTGGGCGAAGCCGCTTCGTTTGTGCAGCACGAGGGTTCGAGCGTGAATCCCAAGCGCCAGCAGGGACCGCACGCGCATTCGGTGAATCTGTCGCCCGACAACCGGTTCGCCTTTGTCGCCGATCTCGGACTGGACAAGATCCTCATCTACCGGCTGGATCCGGCGACTGCCACCATCACTCCGAATGATCCGCCCTTCGCCAGCGTGGCCCCGGGATCCGGTCCGCGCCACTTCGCCTTCCACCCAAGCGGCAAATTCGCATACGTGATCAATGAGTTGGCATCAACGGTGACGGCCTTCGCCTATGAGGCGGCGGGGGGCAGGCTGAGGGAGTTGCAGACAATCTCCACTCTGCCGGCTGGATTTCAAGGCAATAACACGACGGCGGAGGTGGTGGTACACCCATCCGGGCGCTTCCTGTATGGGTCCAACCGCGGGCACGACAGCATCGCCGTGTTCCGCATCGACCCCCGCACAGGCACGCTGACGGCGGTGGAGCAGACTCCTTCGGGCGGCAAGGTGCCGCGCAACTTCAACATCGACCCGAGCGGGCGCTGGCTGTTCGCCGCCAACCAGGCTACGAACAACATCGCGTTGTTCCGCATCGACGCCAAGACAGGGCGCTTGAGCGCGACCGGAACCGTGCTCGAAGCCGGGGCGCCGGTGTGTGTGCGCTTCGTGCCGCTCGAAAAGTAGCCCGGCTTCTGGTCCGCCGCAGGCACTCAATGGACTGGCGGCGCAGGGGGGCTACGGCGCCCTGGAGCAGCGGGCCGCAGGTGTTCCCCAGGAGGCACCGCGGGCGCGTCCGTGGGAGAGCGGGCGCAGGGCGCGCGGCAGGGCGATGCCGTGGCCCGGGGAAGCCATGCGGTGGGGCTCGATGCCGCCGGCCTGCATGGGGACGGGCGGCCGGGAAATCTGGCGAAGCGGCCAAGGCGTTCCATGGCGGCGGCCATCAGGCCGCGGCGGTTCACGGGTTGAGTTCGCGGACGTAGATGTTGCGGAAGCGATGGAGGGCGCCCACCTTCCAGCGGCTCCAGTTCTCTCCGCTGCGGTGGACTTGCAGGGCGATCATGCCGTCCTGGACCTCGTTGGGCAGGTGATTGGCGAAATCGGTCCAATCGGTGATCCTGTTCCCGTTGAGCCACACCTGGATGCGGGGCGGCTGGCCTTCGATGCGCGCACGCAGGTGATTCCAGCCGTTCTCCTTCCAGTACTGGCGCCAGTTGCGCTCGCGCAGCCGGACCTCGCCTTGGTCGAAGGCGAAGCCGAAGGGGCGCAGTTTCTCGCCGTTGATGCCCCCTACGCTGCCGCCTTCGAGATAGTCGATCATCACCTGGTAGGCGTGGCCCTCTTCGGTGGAGCGCAGGAACAAGCCGCCGTCGCAGCCGAAATCGGGCCAGATTTCAAGCGCCACTTCGAAGTCGCGGTAACGGCGGTTGGTGAGCAGGATGCCGCCGTTGCGGGGCGGCTCCTGGGTGGCTGTAAGGATGCCGCCGACGACCCGCCAGGCCTTGGTGTTGCCGTGGTGGTTGACCTCGCTCATGTGCCAGCCGGCGAGGTCGCGGCCGTTAAAGATGGAAACGAAGCCTGCGGGCGGTTGCGCCCAAGCGGGGAGGCAGCACAGCGCGGCAAGGACAGCACGGAACATGGCGTTTCTCAAGACACCTCATTCGAGGCCAGGTTCCACTCCAGCCGGCGGCGCCGGCGGAACGCCAGGTTGCCGAGGTGCGCCTCGCCCGCCGCGAAGTGGCTCTCCTCGGCGTTCTCCGGGCTCGGCGCGCCTTCGCGCAGGCACTTCACGAACAGCTCGTGGTGTTCGAGGCCGCGCTCCACTGAGTGGACCTCGGGGGGCTTGGCCTGCTGCCGCGGCGGGCGCTTGCCGCCCTCGAAGCCGAGCGAGGCCAGGTACTTCTCGCGCGCGGCCTGGGTCCACCCATTCAGGCCATACCAGGCGACCGGTCCGGGGGGAGGTTCGAAGCTCACTTCGACGGTCCGGGCGCCGAGCGAGAGGCTGGCCTCTGAGCCGGCGATCACGAAGCCGCCCGAGTTGCGTGAACTGCCGAGGTTGGCGGTGATTTCGAGAATGAAGTTGGGGTACTCATAGATGCCGGAGAGCAGGTCCGGGCAGGTGCGCCCGTCCGGGAAGCGGAAGATGCCGCCTTGCACCACGGCCGAGTGCGGTCCCTTGACGCCCATTACTTCGTGGAAGGTGGTGAAGTTGTGCACCCAGAGGTCGGTCGCGACGCCGCCCGAGTATTCCCACCAGCAGCGCCAGCGGAAAACGCGCCTGGCGTCGAAGGGAATTTTGGGGGCGGGGCCGAGCCAGCGATTCCAGTCGATGGTTTGGGGAGAGGCGTCGTCGGGCACCGGGTAAACCCAGGCGCCTTCGGGGGTGTTGCGGTGGGTGGCGAGACGGCACTGGTTGAGATGGCCGAGGATGCCGGATTTCACGAGTTCACGCGCCTTGGCGGTAAGCGTGCTGGTCTTGCCCTGGCTGCCGACCATCAGCGTCTTGCCGGATTGTCTCACGGCTTCGACGACCTGCTGGCCCTCCTCGATGGAGTAAGTCATGGGCTTTTCGACATAGACGTGTTTGCCGGCCGCGAGGGCGTCGAGAATCATGCGGGTGTGCCAGTGGTCGGGAGTGGCGATCACGACGGCGTCGATGTCCGGACGTTTGAGGATCTCGAAGTAGTCCCTGGTGGTTTCGATCGTGCCGCCGGTGGCTTCCCGTGCCCAGGCGAGGTGGCCGTCGTAGCAGTCGGCCGCGAACAGGGCGCGGACGCCGGGCGTCTTGCGGAAGGCTTCCAGCAGGTAGGACCCCCGGATCCCCACGCCGATAAAACCCATGCCGATTTGATCGTTGGGCGCCGCGGCCTCGAGCGCCGGTTTGGGGCCGGCCAGCCGGAACAGCAAGCTTGCCGGGGCGGCGGTGCGGAGGAAGATGCGTCGCGAAAGTTCCATTCCGCCCCTTATCCTAACCCGGCTCAGCCCGCGCCGGGGAACGGGCGCCCGAAGAGGCGGCGCTTGCGCGGCGGTTCGTTGTTGCGCGGCGGATGGCGAACGAGCACCGCCCGCGACCGCGTACGGCAGACCCGGGCGGCTTCGCCGATGCTATAATGCTTTCGCGGCAGTAACCTGAATGTATTCGATCCACCGGCGCTCCGGATCGAGGGCGGGGAAGCCGGGCTGGCGGCCAGAAACGGAAACCGGAGAGGGGCGTGTCCATCTGGGGAATTGACCGCCAGTGATTCTCGCGGCTCAAGAACGCGTTGAGGCGCGAGAGAACGCAAATGGCCGGCGCGTCCGGAGGGGCGCTCAGCAGCACCCGGAGGCCAGGTGAGGCTCCGGAAGAAGGGGAAGCAGTAGCCGATGCGCAATCCGGGATCGGGAGGCTCGAACGAGCTCATCGATTTAGTCTCAAGAAAAGTAGTCGGCCAGCCGAACGCGCTGAAGTTTATCATCCCTTACATCCAGATGTTTCAGGCGGGGCTGGCGCCGGAGGGGCGGCCGGTGGGGGTGTTCCTGTTGCTGGGGCCGACGGGCACCGGCAAGACCAGGACGGTGGAGGTGCTGGCCGAGGTGCTGCACGGGAGCGACAAGCACTTCCTGCGGGTGGATTGCGGCGAGTTTCAACTCGAGCACGAGGTGGCGAAGCTGATCGGGGCGCCGCCGGGCTATCTGGGGCATCGCGAGACGCAGCCGATGCTGACGCAGCAGAAACTGGTGGCGGTCACCAGCGAGAAGTCCGACCTGTCGCTGGTGCTGTTCGACGAGATCGAAAAAGCCGCGCCTTCGATGACGCGCCTGCTGCTGGGGGTGCTCGACAAGGCGATTCTGCGGCTGGGCGACAATTCGCAGGTGAACTTCGACCGCAGCCTGATCTTCCTGACCAGCAACCTGGGCGCCCGGGAGCTGATGACCGCGATGAGCCCGGGTTTTGGCTTCCGCGGCGCGGCCGCGCGTGCGGCGGGCGAGTTGCGGGCGAAGCTGGAGTCGATCGCG
>CAKZVG010000323.1 GCA_937921835.1 uncultured Bryobacteraceae bacterium
CAACGGCGAAGCTCTTCCGGCCGACCTGGAATAGGCGTGTTCCACCACCGCGCCGGGCACGTACATGCAACGCCAACCCGCCCGGCGGGCGCGCAGGCCGAGGTCGGTGTCCTCGCAATAAAGAAAAAACTCCTCGTCGAACAATCCGATTTCCTCAAGCATGCGGCGCCGGTACATGGCCGCCGACCCGCTCGGCAGCAGCACCTCCTCAAGGCGGCAATACTCCCCGGCCGGCTCGCCATGCCCGCGCTGCTTGCTGCTTCCATCGGCGCAAATCAACATGCCGGCCGAATCCAGCCGGTCCTCGCCGGCGAGCAGCACCTTCGACGCCCACATTCCGGTTTCCGGATCGTTCTCGGCCGCCTTCAGAAGCGCCTCGATCCAGCCCGGCCGGGCCGCCGCGTCGTCGTTCAACACGGCGAGAAAGGGCGCCGGCGATTCCGCGGCCGCCTGGTTGACCGCCCGTCCGAAACCCGCGTTCTCCCGGTTCTCGATCACCCGCGCCGGGAAGCCTTCCTCAACGGCGGCGCGCGCCAGCCCCGCCCCGCTGTTGTCCACCACCACCACTTCGAACTCCCGCGCCGTCTGCCGCCCGAGCGCCCGCAGACATGCGGTCAATGTCGGCCCGGCAACCAGCGTCGGGATGACGACCGTCACCTTCGCGTCCGGCAACTTTCGATTTTAAGCCATTCGGCCCGCTACAGGCACGCCGCGATTGTCCAGGACGGGATGACTCTGAAAACCCAGGAGGGCGAGGCGATCCGCCCGCGCCGGGTCGTCGCGAGGCACGCCTGGTAGCACTAATCCAGCACCGGAAAGGCCTGATGAGGCAGCGTCACGCCGGGCGGCAGTTCCATGATGCGGATGTTGCGGAAGTGGATCTTCGCCCCTTCGCTTTCCAGGCAGATGTACCCCTTCTTGATGGTCGAGCCGCTGATGCCGTTGACGAACTTCCCATTCACCGCCAGCTTGATGACGCCATCCACGGCGACCACGAGGTACGTGTTCCACTCGCCCCGGCCCTTGCAGCGGTTTTCGATCGACATGCTCCGGATTCCGCGCGGATTGTCCGGCACGGTCTTCACCGACCCGACTCCCCACACCTCGCCATGCACGTAAGCGATGGGCGGAGTGACTCCGTCCTTCTTATGAAGCTCGGGCCATTCGAGTTCGAGCATCTGGACCTCGACGCCGTCCGGGAGCCGCTTGTTCTCCGCCGGCCGCCCGCTGCTCCACAGAAAGACGCCGGAGTTGCCGCCCGGCTCGGTATGCATCCACTCGATGTGCAGGATGAAGTTCTCATACTGCCGGTCGGTGCGCATCACGCCTGTCGGATGCCCGGAACAGATCAATTCGCCGTTCTCCATCGTCCAGGTGTCGGGATCGGTGTTGACGTTCACCCAGCCGGTGAGGTCCCGACCGTTGAACAGGTCGCGGAACTCCAACGGCGGAAGTCCCTGCGCGCGGCATGGGCCGATCGCCGGAACGAACCAGGCAAGTGTTGCTCCGGCCAGGATGGCGTTTCGCATGAACTCAAACCTCCTTAACGCGGGCGGCGGTTCCCCTCACCCGCTCACGCGGCCCACCAGCGGCTGCACGTTGCGCGGCAGCGCGTTCAGTTCCTCCAAGACCGGGCCTCGTTTGCCGCAGGTGTTCTCGATGACCACGAAATCCATGCCCGGGATCACCACGTCGTCCCAGGCATCGCCGATGCCGCGGACCGCCACGTCGAGCATGATGACGATCTGGCGCCCGAGCGGCTCCTTCGAATTCAGGGTGATCGCCCCGTAGAATTCCTGGCACTCGGTGTAGCCGGCGTTGTGCGTGCCGGTGTACGGCTTCAGCCGTTCGAGAGAGATCTCGCGGCCCAGGCGGCGCCGGACTTCGGCCTCATGCCGCTTGAAGAAGTCCACCAGCGCCTGCTCCTGAAGCCAGGCCGGCTTGCCGTGGGCGGCGACGTCCTTGAGCGCGTCGAGGCCCGCCTGGTAGGCCCGCTCCACAAAGTCGAACCAGAAGCGCTGCTCTTCCGTCATCCGGCTGGGATCGTCAACCGCCACGCAGGAGCGCCGCACGCAGGAGTTGAGGCCGTCGCGCTTGGGCGCCACGCCGAGATGAACGTAATCGCCTTCCTCAATGCGGCGATTCAGCGCCTTGCCGATGAGCGTGCGGTTCGCGGTGTTGGCGCCCACCATAATGTCCCAGCCCATCTCCTCGGCCCCCAGTTCGCGCCCCACCAGGTAGCCCCAGGCCGCCACCTGCGTTTCGAGCATCCCGGGGCGCAGCACGGCGAGCATGGCGCGCATCATGGCGTCGCCGATGACGCTGGCGTCGGCGATGAGGCGCATTTCGTTGTCCGATTTCTCGTACTTGAGGCGATAGTAGATCTCCTGCGCGTCGACCACGTTCTCCTTGCCGAGAAACCCCTCGAGGTACTCGACGACGGCGGCCGGGATCACCTGCCGCGGCGAAAGCAGCGCCAGGCGGCGCACCGGCCCGCCCGCCACTTCGGCCAAGGCATCCTCCAGCCGCAGGGCGGCGATCGGATACTCCTCGTCGGCGAGCTTCAGCATCTCCACCTTGAAGACCCGCGCCCGGGCGCGCGGCGCGAGTTGCTCGGCGAGGTAGCCGCCTTCCAGACCGGCGAGGATGCCGAAGCCGTGGCGGCCAACCACGCCCGCCACCTGCTCGATCTGGATGTTCGTGTTGCCGCCGAGGTACGGCACGTCGCCGTCGTAGTGCTCGTCGCTGAACACAAAGCCGGCGTCGAATCCGGCGCGGTCCAGGGCCAGCCAGAGCCGGCGCTGGCGCTCCTCGAACTCCTCCGTGGGGATGCTGAACTGTTTGTCGATAGCCGGAGTACCGGCCAGGATCCGCTCGACCTTGGCGAAATCGTCGCGTAGCGCCGCCGAATGCATGACACTACCGTTGTATCGCACGGGTGGGGTCCGAGGCGTGCAGCGGGGGCGCGGCGCCACAACGTCCAAGTGGTCTCCACCTATCTCGACGCGCTGCACACCTTCTGCCTGAAGAACGACCCGGCGGCCATGCGGCGGGTCCGGGACGGCATCGCGATCACCCGCGCGCTGGAAGCCGGGATCCTGATGCTGGTGTTTTTCGGCAAGTGCGCGCTCACCAGCCGCGCCGAGATGGACGCGGTCACCGGTCCGTTGAGGGAACTGGTGGCGGAGGCGCGGCGCGCGGGCGTGACGCTGGGCTTTGAGAACACGATTCCGGCCGGGGACGACCTGCGCATCCTCGACGCGGTGGCGTCGCCCGCGCTCCAGATCTACTACGACATCGGCAACGCGGTTAACCTGTACCACGTGGATCCGGCGCGCGAGATCCGCCTCTTG
>CAKZVG010000324.1 GCA_937921835.1 uncultured Bryobacteraceae bacterium
ATTAGCCGGACCGAAATTCAGTCCTAAATCAATCCACGGCACCTTCAGCATATCACGCCGCGCGGGGCTTGGCAAACGGTTTCTTGCCTTGCCCGGCGCGCCCGCCCGGCCGGGCGGCTGGGGAGCCGCCGGTTGCCTGCCGGCCCGGCCGCGGGCCGGCCCTTCAACGGAAGCGCGACTCGTCGGCGGGTGCGTAGTCCGGGCGCGCGAACTCCTCGCGCAACGCGTAGGGCACGGTGCAATCAAAAATGGTCTTGGTCGATACCCCACGCTCGCGGATCGAGGGGCTGAAGGCGGGCGAAGACGAAGGATCGAGCGGATGACAGCGCACGCCGGGGATGAACACCGTACTTACATCGCCCTGATAGCGCGTGGTCAGCGCCCACAGGACGTCGTCGGAATCAAACAGGTCGACGTCGTCGTCCACCAGGATGACGTGCTTCAATTCCGAGAAAGAAGCGAAGGCGATGAGCGCGGCCTGCCGCTGCCTGCCCTCGTCGGAGGGCCGCGACTTACTGACCTGAATGATCGCCAGATACTTGCCTCCGCCGGCCGGGTGGCAGTATACGTTTCTGACGAAACCCGGGAGCGCGTTGCCGGCCAGGCGGAGGATACTGGCTTCGGTGGGGATGCCGGTGAGGGTGGTGTGCTCCTGGGCCGGCCCGACCAGGGTCTGGTAGATCGGATTGCGCCGGTGGGTGACGGCCTTGACGCGGATCAACGGGAGCGAAGGCTGCGCCTTGCCCTGGTAGCCGGGGAACTCGGGCATGGCGAAACCGAGGCCGGTGAGCGCGTCCTCGCGCACGCGCTCACCGGGCGGGATTTCGCCCTCGATTACGATCTCGGCGCGCGCCAGCGCCTTCGCGTCCACCGAAACGCAATCCACCAGTTCCACCGGACGGCGCCGCACCCCCCCCGCGATGGCGAGTTCGTCGCAGCCGAGCGGGGTGGTGGGCGGCTCGAAGCAGGCGGCAACCAGGACCGCGGGATCGGCGCCGATCGAGACGGAGACCGGCAGCGGCTCTCCGCGCGCTTCGGCTTTCTGGCGGAAGGCGTCGATGTGGCGTCCGGAGACGAAGAAGATGCTGAGCGTGTCCGGCGAGTGCGGGCACATGCGGTGAATGGTGACGTCGGTATCGCCGGTTTCCGGGTCGCGCGCCCAGACCAGGCCCAGGCAGATGTAGGGTCCGGCGTCCCGGGCGGTGAGAGTGGGGATGGGCAGAAGGCGGCGCAGGTCGACGGGGGCCCGGTGGATCACCTCCTGGCACGGCGCCTCGGCGCGCGGCACCGTGACCGGCGGGCAGGGATGGTTCAACGCCTCCAGCAGCGCGAAGGGCAGGCGGTCCGCGCGGGAGCCGAGCAGCGCCGCGGCGCGCGCGCGGCTGGCCAGCACTCCCACGGCGATGCGCATTTCCGGGTAGCCGCGCACGCTGTCAAACAGCATGGCGGGACCGGACGGGGCGGGCGGCTGGACAGGCACGCCGGCGCCCACCTGGCGGTAGACGCCCGCCAGTTCCAGGTACGGGTCCACCGGCTCCGCCGTCCGCCGCAATTCCCCGGGCAGCGTTTCCAGGAGCGCGAGCGCCGAACGGAGATCGGAAACATCGTGAGCGGGCATGGTGTCGTGTCGCCTCGCCTTATGGTAGAGCATTCCCGCGCGTGGGCGGCCGCGGCGAGCCCGCGGGCGGAGCGGGTGAGATATAACGGGGAAACAACCCGGGGAGGTGAACGATGGAGATGAACCGGCGCGGCTTCCTGAGCGGCGCGGCGGCGGCCGGGCTGCCACAGGCGGAGCGGCCCAACATTCTGCTGTTCTGCACGGACCAGCAGCGCTACGACACCATTGCCGCGCTCGGCAACCCGCACATCCGCACGCCGCACCTGGACCGGCTGGTGAACCAGGGCGCCGCCTTCACCAACGCTTACTGCCAGACCCCCATCTGCACGCCCAGCCGCGCCTCGTTCCTCACCGGCTGCTACGCCAGCACCCTGCACGTCAACCGCAACGGAAATGAGTACTTTCCCGCGCATCTCACTCCGCGCTTGCTCTCGCGCATTCTCAATTCCGCCGGTTACGACTGCGGCCTGGTGGGCAAGTTCCATCTCTCGTCTTCTTACAAGCGCGTCGAACCACGCCTCGACGACGGCTACCGGCTGTATGAGTGGAGCCACGCGCCGCGCGCGGACTGGCCGGTGGAGCGGAACGCCTACCTCCGCTGGCTGCGCGAGCAGGGCGTGGACTTCACCAGGGCCTACGGCGCGCGCCAGTTCCCGGACCGCCCGGCGGAGTTCAACGCCGGCATCGCGGCGCGCCATCACGAGGCCTACTGGTGCGCGGAGACCGCGGCGAGGTGGGTCGAGGGCGGGCTGCGCAAGCCCTGGTTCCTCACCATCAACACCTACGCGCCGCACCCGCCGTTCCATCCGCCGCCCGAGTTTTTGGAACGCATGGAGCCGTCGCGGATGCCGCTGCCTCTGTGGGGTCCCCGCGAGAAAGAGAACCAGGCGCGCCTGGCGCGCGTCGATTTTCAATCCACGCCGCGCGATCCTTCCACTTACCCCAGCCGCTACATGAAGGCGGCCTACTACGCGCAGGTGGAGTTCGTCGACGACTGCCTCGGGAAAGTGCTGGCCGCGATCGAGCGCGGCGGTCAGAGGGACAACACACTGATCCTTTTCACCAGCGACCATGGCGAGTCGCTGGGAGACCACGGCTTGACGCACAAAGGATGCCGCTTTTATGAAGGGTTGTCGCACGTCCCGCTGCTGATTTCCTGGCCGGGGCGAATCCGCGCCGGATTGCGCAGCCCGGCGCTGGTGGAACTGACCGACCTGGTTCCCACCCTGCTCGACGCATTGGGCCTGAAGACGCCCGCCTACGTGCAGGGCAAGTCGCTGTGGCCGGTCCTCAGCGGGAAGACGGACCCGGGCAGGCACCGCGCGTTCGTGCGCGGCGAGTACCATGACGCCCTCGATCTGCCGGACGGGACGCACGCCAACATGCTGCGCAACGAGCGCTACAAGCTGGTTTACTACCACGGGCACCCGGGCGGCGAGTTGTACGACCTCGAAAAGGATCCCGAGGAGTTCCACAACCTGTGGGACGAGCCGCGCCAGCAGGCGTTGAAACTCGACATGACCCAGCAGTTGTTCGACGCCGTGATGCTGGCGGCCGATGCCGGGCAGCCGCGCATCGGGCCGTACTAGCCTGTCTCAGCCCGGCTTGCGCGGGGGCGGGCGCTCACATCCCGGGCGTGGCGGCGAGGGAGGTTTGCGGCAAGGGAAGCAGCTTCGAGATGTCGTCGAGCAACTGCTGCTCGGCGAGCGTGTACCGGCTCCGGAATTCGTCGCTGTTGACGCGGGAGCGGCGCTCGGTCTCCTCCATGAGGCGGAGCCGCAGGTACTCCTGGCGCAGCAACTGGCGCCGTTCCAGCGGCAACTTGTTGAAGCGGCGGAAGGCGCGGCGAAGTGCGTCCTGGCTTTCCTTGGACATCTCACGGAACATCTCGTACTGGTCGCGCAGGCGGTCGCGTTCATCGGGCGGCATTTTATGGTAGCGGGCCAGGCGCTCCTCGAAGTCCCTGCGGCGCTGCTCGGGAAGCTGGGACAGCATGCGTTCGCGCTGGCGCGGGGTCATGCGCTCGAAGCGTTCGAAGATGGCGAAGGGATTGGGCGGGACAATGCGCTTGCCGGCGGCGGCGCCGGCGGCGGGCTGAGGAGCGGCGCAGAGCGGCGCCAGCGCGGCGGCGGCCAGCGCGGCCGCCAGGGCGACAACCGGAATGGAGCCGAACCCCCTCATCGTGCCAGCGATTGTACCATCGGCGAACCGGCCAGACCGCTCCCCGGCGGCCGCGGTCCGGCCGGGCGCGAACACGATCCTGCCGCCGGGCGGATCCGCAAGCGCGGCGCAACCCGGCCCGGAGACATCACATCTTCTCCGCCAGCGCCGGCGGCGCGGCGCTCAACTGTTTGAGCATGTCCAGGTCCTCGAGCGTCCGCTCGGCCTGCTCGATTTCCACCAGCTCCAGGCGGCCTTGCGGCTCCAGGTCGGAATAGCCCGGGGTGCGGATCAGCGCGCCGGCGACGACGATGACCAGCGCCGCCGCCAGCGGCAGCGCGGGGCGCAGCGAGGCGGGCAGCACGGGTTGCAGCCAACGCTCCCACCATGCCCGGCGCCGTTCGGCCTCGATGCGGC
>CAKZVG010000325.1 GCA_937921835.1 uncultured Bryobacteraceae bacterium
GCTATGTGAACACGCGCCGCTACCGCGCGGTCTCGGCCCTCGACCAGACCCACGCGCTGCGGCTGGCCGCGATATACGAGCTGTCCTTCCGGCCCGCCGGCCGTTTCGCGAAGCAGTTGCTCGGCGGTTGGGAACTGACCGGTTTCCTGAGCGTCGAGACCGGCACGCCTCTCAGCGTGACACACCCCAACGGACGCCCCGTGCGCATTCGCAATCCCCGCCTCGAAGGCCCGGCCGGCGAGCGCCTCGGCGACCGGCGCTCGGGCAGCACGGTGCTGAATCCCTACTTCGACATTGCGGCCTTCGAGCCTCTTCCGAACCAGTACACCGTCACGCCCGAACCGGCGTTCCTGGCCGAACTGCGGGTCCCCACCGCGCGCGGGATCAATCTGACCGCGATGAAGAGCTTCCCGCTGCGCGAGCGGCTGCGGCTGCAAGTGCGCATGGACGCTGTCGGTCTGACCAACAGCCCGAACTTCGGCGCCCCGGGGACGAATCTCTCCAGCCGGGCGACGTTCGGCGTCATCAACTCGGCGAGCGGATCACGGCAGATGCTGGGCAGCGCGCGGATCGTGTTCTGAGCAACCCGCGGCGCAGGGCCGTGGGACGGCCAGGTGTGAGAGCCTTGCACGGTGAACTCCTGCGGGGAAAGGCTTCTCCAAGCGCGTCCGCAAGGAGGGAAGCCCGTAGTCGCCTTCGTGGGCGCGGCGGCCGAGCATCCCGGCGGGTATCTTCCGTGGCGGAGAAGAGTTGTCTGTTGGAGGGCGGCCGGATGGCCCCCAGCGCGGTTCCCGCGGCACGCCGGCGGCTGTCCGGCCAGGGCCGCTTGGGACGGCGGGTTGCGACGCCTTTTGAGCGGCTTCTCAGGACACGCCCGCGCGCTGAAGTCCGGCGTCCGCGGGCCAGCGCAGCGTCATTTGGTTTTTCGAATTCCGCCGTTTGGAAATTTCGAATCGCTTTCATGGTGCGCGCATGATAGACTGGCCTCGCCGAATTCCGGTTGAAAGGATCTGATTCGTCATGTTGCTGTCTCCAGCTTGCGCCCCGACGCGGCGCACCTTCGTGATCTCGCTCGGCGCCGCGGCTCTCAGTCCCGCCGCCGCGGCCGCGCAGGCCGCAGCCGCCGGCCGCATCAAACCCTGCGGTCCCGCGTCCCGATACACACCTGCCGTGAAGGCCGCTTTCGTGCGCCGTAAGGGCGAATACGGAATCCGGTGGCCGGGACAGATCTGGGACGGCGAAGCCGCACGGGCCCGAATTGAGAAGCAGACCATGGCGGCGGCGAAGAGCCTCGGCCTGCATATCGACCTGCGCCCCGAACCCCTCTACTCGGCCGAAGAGGCCGGGCAGTGGCTCGAACAGGCGGCCGCCGCCAAGCCGGACGGGTTGTTCGTCATCCTGCTCGACCGCCAGGAGCACGCCTGGCCGACCGCCGCCAAGGCTGCCGGGCTCGGCATCCCCACCGTGGTCCACTCGCCCATCGGGACGTCGTTCACCACCAACACCGACGGGCTTGCGCGGCGTGAGGGAGTGTTCATCTCGTCGACCGACGATTTCCGTCAAAGCGTCTACGGGCTCAAGATGCTCAAGGCGGGCGCCAAGCTGCGCGAGATGCGCTTCATCGTGCTGCGCGGCGACGAACGCCGGGACGTGGAACTGGAGCCTTTTGGAACCAAGCTGAGGTACGTTCCGGCGCGGGAATTCCTGGCCGAATATGACCGCACGCCCGTCTCCGTTGACGTCCGCCGCCTGGCGCAGACGCTCATAAAAGGCGCTACCCGCCTGGCGGGCGCCACCGAGCAGGACGTCGTCAACGGAGTGAAGAGCTACACCGTGGCACGCCGGATTCTCGATCGCGAGGAGGGCGACGGCATCACGATGGACTGCCTGGGGGCGCTTGGCAAGAGCAAGGTCAGCCTGCCGTGCATCTCCTGGGCCACGATGCTCGACCACGGCGTTCCCGCGGCCTGTGAAGCCGACCTGGGCGCGGCGGTGACCCACGCTCTGGTGCAGTTCCTGTTCGACAAGCCAGGCTTCCAGCAGGACCCGGTGGCCGAGACCGCCAAGGGATGCCTCATTGGCGCGCACTGCACCTGCCCCACGCGCCTGGCCGGCTTCGACCGGCCGCCCGAGCCCTACTACCTGTCGCACCATCATGGCAAGCGCGACGCCGTCCCGGTGCCGCAGTGGAAGTTGGGCCAGAGAGTCACCGTGGCGGACGTCATCCCACCCACCAAGGCGCGGCCGAAGCCGCAACTCATCGTCTCGGCGGGCAAGGTGGTGGAGAACATCGCGGTGCCGCCCGCGGGCGGTTGCGTGGTCTCGGTGGCGGTGAAGCTGGACGGCGATCCGGAGCTGCTCGACTACCCCGGCTTCCATCAGGTCTTTTTCTACGGCGATCACAAAAAGGATCTGGCCGCGTACGCGCGGCTGTTCCGGATTGAACCCGTGCTGGTGTAGCGCCGCAGGAGGTTTCGCCATGGCGCTGCAAACAAGGACTCGCAGCGGCGCGCTCTCTTAAACCGCCTGAAGAAGTGTCAGAAAGCACTTCAAGCCGGGAGCGTTTTGGTCCATATCTGGCTATGGCCCGCCGTCCGATTCCGATCCGCGTGACCGCCCGTGACCGCGTCCAACTTCAGAAGAAGCTGTTACGCGGCGGAGTTGCGCAAGTGCGGGTGGTTCCGCGCGCGTTGGCCCTGCGGCGGCTGGACGGCGGGGCGGCCGCTCCGCAAGCCGCTCAGGATCTCCCGCTGACGCCGGAGGCAATTCGCGACATCACCCACCGCCAGAACAACCTCGGACTGGACGCGGCGCTGTTCGAGAAGCCCAGGCGTGGCGCCAAGTCGGCGCCGGACAAATCACAAAAGTAGCGAATCGTTGCCATGGTGCGCAGCCAGCCGCCCGAGGAACAGGCGCGCCGGGCGAGAGACAATCCGGGTGCTGCTGACAAGCCACCACCTGAAGCCGTGGCGGGAGAAAAGCGTGGCGCGTGGCTGAATTGGACGAGCGCTGCATCGAGAAGATGGAAGACGTCCTGGCGGTGTGCGGGAACCCCTACCATCCGGACGAGCCGGTGGTCTGTCCGGACGAGAAGCCGGTTTCGCCGCACGCCGATGTATGTCCGCCGTTGCCCGCCAGGTCGGGCAAGGTATTGAGGCAGGACAAGGAGTGCAAGTGTTGCGGAACGGCGAACGTGTTTGGCGTGGTGGAGCCGAATGCCGGGCGGCATTCCGCCATGGCTACTCGGGACCGTTGCGGTGCTGAGTTCGCCCGCGTGGCCAGCTAGGTCGCCGGTCAGCACCCGCAGGCCGCACGATCCACCTGCTGATGGACAATCTGAACATCCATAGCCGCAACTCGCTGATGGACTGCTTCGGGGAGAAGCGGGGCGGGTCCCGACGTTCGCGTCCTTGCGGCGCGAGACGAGCCAGTGGAGGCAGTGCACCCTGGGTACGCCGCCGCAGGTGCGCCCGAGTCGACTCCCGCCACGGCGGTGCAGCCGGGGAAGCCGCCGTCGAGTCAACTTCCCAATTCACGGTTGGGCTGTCGGAGCGAGGGGTGGACGGACATGCGGGCCAGCCCGGACTGTCACAACCGGCTTCAGGCGGACTGAGACCTATACGCTGAGGATGATCGAAGTGTGCTTGGCTAAAGGCAGGGGAGACGCCGCGGCTGCGGTGGCTCTTCAAGACCGGCCGCGTGATCGTGGAAGCGGATCCGTAGCTTGGGGGTGGCGAAAGTGGTACACTGCCCGGATGAGGTTTCCAAATACTGCCAGATCAGTTTACTTCTTTCTCATCGCTCTTCCTTACGCCCTCCAGGCACAGACCACCTTTGCGACGCTGACGGGCGCGGTTCGCGATCCCAACGGCGCCGCCGTCCCCAGTGTCACCGTGACCGCCACGCACGTCGCCAGCGGATATGTTTATGCCGCGCAGAGCAACCAGGACGGCCTCTATACCCTGGGGCAACTGCGCGAAGGCGACTACACCGTGCGCGCGAGCTACCCGGGCTTCCGCGAGTTCGTCGCGGCGGGCGTGCTGCTGACGGCGCGCGATTACCGGCGGCTCGACATCCGGCTGGAGATCGGAGCGCTCGAACAGAGCATTGAAGTTACGGCCGGGGCGACGCTCATCGAGACCGAGTCCGGCCGCGTTTCCTACTCCCGCGGCGCGGATCTGCTCCGCAGCCTGCCGCTCAACACCCGGTCGATTTACGCCTACATGCAGACCATGCCCGGCGTGCTGGTGGGCACGGCCGGCAATGCCTACAACCGCTTTTCCGGTTCCCGCTGGAATCAGGAGAACCAGTCCATCGACGGCATCAGCTTCAACAACGGCATCGACGGCTCCTGGATCGGCGGGTTCATCGATTTCGTCGAGAGCTACCAGGAAGTCCGGGTGGATTCGGTCAACAGCTCCTCGGAGTTCGGCGCGGTGGGCCAGATGACGCTGATCTCGAAATCGGGGACCAACCTGCTGCACGGCAGCCTCTTTGACTACTACTCGAGCGCCGGGCTCACGGCCACCGGACCCTTTGTCGCCGCGCGCGGCGGCGCGAACGTGCGGCACTGGCCGGGCGGATCCGTTGGCGGGCCGGTCTACCTGCCACGCCTCTATGACGGGCGCAACAAGAGCTTCTTCTTCAGTTCCTACGAGACGGTTCGCGCCAGCCGGATCCGCCAGAACCTGAACGCCACTATGCCGCTCGAGCCCTGGCGCGCGGGCGAGTTCCCCAACCTGGCGGCCATCCGAGACCCATTCGGCAATAACGCGCCCTTCGCCGGAAACCGCATTCCCGCCAGCCGTATCAGCGGCGTGTCGCGGAAGATCCAGGATAAGTACTGGCCGCTGCCGAACTTCGGCAACCTGGCGGTGCTTCAGAACCGCAACCGCCGGACGCAGGCAATCCGGCCCTTCGACCCGGTCGGGCTGCTGACGACGCGCCTGGACCACCGGCTCTCGGACCGGCATTTCGCATACGGGCGGTACTCGCGTTACTACACGAAAAGCACGTCGTACAACTCGAACCTGGAGACGCTGGGGCTGACCATCCATGAGCGCGAAACCCACAGCCTGGTGGTAAGCGATTCGCTGACTTTGCGTCCCACGCTGCTGAACGAGTTCCGCTTCGGCTTCTCCTACAACGACGCCCCGCGCGGACCCACCATCAACGGCAAGCAGATGGTGGAGGAACTCGGCCTTCAAGGGCTGGCGGAGCCGGTGCCCGACTTGCCAGGGGTGTTTCAACTCGGATGGACCAACATCTCGCTCACCGGACTGGGCGTCGCCCAGCCCTACCGCGTGCCCGGCTTCCGCAACCGCGTCTACCAGTTCCAGAACCACTTGAGCTGGTTCCACGGCCGCCACAGCGTCAAGACCGGCTTCATCCTCCAGCGCACCGGGTTCTCCGACCGCGGCAACATGAACGCCGTCTTTGGCAGCGTCAACTTCTCCAACCGCTTCACCGGGCATCCCTACGCCGACTTCCTGCTGGGCATCCCGACCTCCTCCTCGCGCCGCGAAGTGGCGCTGGTCAGCCAGATGAACCGCTGGTCCTACGAGTTCTTCTTCACCGACGACTGGAAGATCCTGCCCTCGCTGACCCTCAACCTCGGTGCGCGCTACGAGATCAAGCCCTCCTGGCGGGAGCGCAACGGCCTGATCTCGCAGTTCGATTTGGGCAGCGGCAAGATCGTGGTTCCGGACGGCGCACTGGGCGCGGTAAGCGCGCGCATGCCGCGCGGCTACGTGGATGTGGTGGAAGCCGGTGGCGCGGGCTACCACCCGTCACGCCTGGTGCGCACCGACCGCAACGACTTCGCGCCGCGGGTGGGCTTCGCCTGGCGCCCGCTGGGCAACCACACCGTGTTCCGCGGCGGCTACGGCATCTATTACGACGTGGTGCCGTGGCGGCCCAACGACATCGGCGTCCCGTTCAGCATCCTGGAGCCCGACTACAACAATCCTCTGCCGGTTCCGGCGGTGGTGTTTCCGCGCATCTTCCCCGGCGCCGGAACCGGAGCGCCCTCCACCGTCTCCATTCCC
Organism: uncultured Bryobacteraceae bacterium; assembly: GCA_937921835.1. Classification (GTDB taxonomy): domain Bacteria; phylum Acidobacteriota; class Terriglobia; order Bryobacterales; family Bryobacteraceae; genus CAKZVG01. The sequence continues at coordinate 6,048 of CAKZVG010000325.1, forward strand.
TACGCAATCCGCTCCGACCTGCGCACGCCGCTCTCGATGCAGTACAGCTTTACCATCGAGCACCAGCGCTGGCGCAACGGCTTCCGCGCCTCCTACGTCGGCACCAACACCCGGCAAGGGCAGTGGGGCTACGACGCCAACCAGCCGGTGGCGGACGCGCGCCTGTTCTTCGACAAAGCCGCCAGCCGCCCCTTCCCGCGCTATCCCGGCATCGGCTACATCTCGAACGGGGCGGGCCACCAGTATCACGGCCTGACGCTTTCCGCCACCCGGCAGATGGCGCAAGGGCTGCAATACCAGTTCAGCTACGAGTTCGCGCGCGACATCGGCGACCTGGAGAGGGGGCAGTTCCCCGAGTACGCCTACGACCGGCGCCGCGAGCGGGGCGTCTGGCTGGACGTGCCCAAGCACCGCATCACCTCGAATTTCCTTTATGAACTGCCCTTCGGGCGCGGGCGCGCGTTGGCGGTGGGCGGGCCCAGGGTTTTCAACTGGCTGGCCGGCGGCTGGGAGTTGAGCGGCATGTACACGCTGTATTCGGGCAAGTATCTGACGCCGAACTGGACGGGACCGGACCCGGTGGGGATCGCCTACACCACCAGCCGCACGCCGGCCATCGTATCGCTGCGGCCGGATCATCTGCGCAACGCGAATCTACCAGGCGGCGAGCGCACGATCGACCGCTGGTACGACGTGGGCGCCTTCGGGCCGCTCCAGCCGGGGCGGCTGGGCTCGGCGGCGCGCGGGGTGATCTTTGGTCCCGGCCAGTGGGTTCTGCACGGAGGCATCGCCAAAGTCTTTACGATTCAC
>CAKZVG010000326.1 GCA_937921835.1 uncultured Bryobacteraceae bacterium
CGCAGGGATACGACGTGCTGGCGCGCCGGCCGTCGGTCTCAAAGACCGAGCGCGCCGCGCTGCTGCTCTCGGCCCTGGTCCGTTCGGCGTTCCGCCGCGGCCAGAGCGAAGGGTCCGCAAGCCGATGAAGGGCGGCCGGCGCCGGCCGGATCGCCGGCTCCTCGAACGCGCGGGCACAGCGGCGCCGGTGCGGGGCCTGGAACTCCCGCGCCGCGCAGCGCGGTCCGGGTGCGGGCGGAGTTGGACGCCAGGAACGGCATACTAAGATGTCCGGTCTGGCCGATTCCTACCGTTACTGCCGGCGTCTGGCGCGCGCGCGGGCGAAGAACTTCTATTACTCTTTTTTGCTGCTCTCACCCGCGCAGCGGGACGCCATCTGCGCCGTGTACGCGTTCATGCGCCATTGCGACGATCTGAGCGATGATCCGGCCGAGGGCGGCGCGGCGGCGGCGCGGCGGGCGCTTGAGGAGTGGCGCGGCGGCCTGCACCTGGCACTGGAGGGCGATCCGCCCCCGCATCCGGTGTGGCCCGCGCTGGCGGACACGGCGCGGCGCTACGCCATTCCGCGCCAGTATCTCGACGAGATGATCGACGGCGTCACGTCCGATCTCGAGCCGCGCCGCCTGGCCAGCTTCGACGAGCTCTACCACTATTGCTACCAGGTTGCTTCCGTGGTCGGGCTGACCATCATTCGCATCTTCGGCTACCGCTCGGAGGCCGCCCTGCCGCTGGCTGAGAAGTGCGGAGTCGCCTTCCAGCTCACCAACATCCTGCGCGACGTCCGGGAGGACGCCGAACGCGGGCGGGTGTACCTGCCGGCCGAGGACCTGGAGCGCTTCGGCGTCGACCCGGCGGACTTCGCGCGCGGCCTGCGCGGCGCCGGTTTTGACGAACTGATGCGCTTTGAGATCGAGCGCGCCCGGGCTTACTACGGCGAATCCCGGCCGCTGCTGGCGCTGGTGCATCCGCGCAGCCGGCCCTCGCTGTGGGCGCTGATCCGGATTTACCGGCGGCTGCTGGAGCGCATCGAAGCGAGCGGTTATGACGTGCTGAACCGGAGGGTGCGAGTCCCGCCGTGGGAGAAGGTGGCCATCCTGCTGAGTGCGCCGGCCGCCGCCATGCGAGGCAAGGCTCCGGTATAGAATGGAAGGCCAGGGGGGGCATTCTGGAAAAATGCGCCATGCGTTCCACCTGGCGGCGGCGTTGCCATTCTTCTGCTGGCCGGCGCTTTCTCAAACCATCCGCTTCAACCGCGACATCCGTCCCATCATGGCCGACACCTGCTTCCGCTGCCATGGGCCGGACCCCGGCAGCCGCATGGCGGGCATGCGGCTCGACGTGCGCGAGGCGGCGCTCAAACCCACCCGCACCGGGATCGTCCCCATCGTTCCCGGCGACCCTGCCAGGAGCGCCATCATCGAGCGCATCTTCACCACCAACCCGGCGCGGCTGATGCCGCCCAAGTATTCACACAAAACCCTCACCGAAGAGCAGAGGGAGACGATCCGCCGCTGGGTGGCCGAGGGCGCCATCTACGAGGGCCATTGGGCCTACAGCCCGGTGAAGCGGCCGCCGCCGCCGCAAGCGCCGCCTTCCGGAGCGCCCGTGCGCAATCCGATAGACTCTTTCGTGCAAGCGGGCCTGGCGCGGGCAGGGTTGAAGCCCTCGCCCGAAGCGGACCGCCGCACGCTCATCCGCCGCCTGTCGCTCGACCTGACGGGACTTCCGCCCCGCCCGGACCAGATCCAGGACTTCCTCCGCGACTCCTCGCCCCGGGCCTACGAACGGCTGGTCGAGCGCCTGCTCGCCATGCCCGAGTACGCCGAGAAGCAGGCGATGCACTGGCTCGACGCGGTGCGCTTCGCCGACACCGCCGGCTTTCACGGCGACAATCCGTTCCCCATCTGGCCTTACCGTGATTATGTGCTGCGCGCGTTTCGTGAGAACAAGCCATTCGATGAGTTCACGCGCGAGCAGATCGCCGGCGACCTTCTGCCCGAGCGCACCACGGCGCAGCTTGTGGCCTCGGCCTACAACCGCCTCAACCGCATGTCGGCCGAAGGAGGCGTGCAGCCCGGCGAGTACCTGGCCAAGTACGCCGCCGACCGCGTCCGGACCACCAGTTCCGTTTGGCTGGGAAGCACCATCGGCTGCGCCGAGTGCCACGACCATAAGTTTGACCCCTTTACCGCGCGCGATTTCTACTCCCTGAAGGCGTTCTTCGCCGACATCAAGGAAACCGGACTGGTGCCCGACCGCGGGCCCGCCGCCTGGGGTTCGCAGATCGCGCTGCCGGACCCCGCCGCGCGCCGGCGGGTGGAACAACTGACACACCAGTTGGAGGAGGTCCGCTGCCGCATCGAGGAGCGGGCCGCCGCCCTCGCCGCGCGTCAGCCGGCCTGGGAAGCGGGGACGCTGGCGGCGTTCGGTGCCGGCGCGCTGGCCTGGCGTTACCAGCGGCCGGTTTCAGCCGGCGCCGTGAATGGCGCCAGACTCACCGTCTACAACGATCAGCCGGTGGACGGCGTGTTCGAGGAAGCGAACTCGCTGGTTTCCAGCCGCCAGCCCGGCAACGGCATCGTCATCGCCTCGGGCCCCAACCCGGACAACGAAACCTACCGGGTCTCGTTCCGTCCGGGACCCGGCGAGTGGGCGGCGCTGGGAATCGAAGCGATCCAGGACGAGAGCCTACCCGGCGCGCGCGTGGCTCGCGGCGCCGACCGCTTCGTGCTGACCGGAGTGGAGGCCGAGTTGTCCGGGGATGGGCCGCCCAGGCAACTCGCCTTCTCGCTCGCCGCCTCGGCGCTGGCCTTCCCGGTGGCCGAACTCTCGCCCATGGGCGCGATCGACTCCGACCCCGGAACCGGGTGGGGCATGTCGGTCTACGGCGAGCCACGCAATCCGTTTCTGGCCCTGCGTTTCGCGGAAAGGCTGAGGACCTCGCCGCAAAGCATCGTCACCGTGCGCCTGCGGCACGACTCCCCGCACCGCCGCGCCACCATCGGGCGCTTCCGGCTGGCGCTCTCGGCCTCGGAACGCTCCTGGCCGGGCATCGAAACCCGCGGCATAAGGGAGCCCAAGATCAATGGCCTTTCCGGCGCGTTGCTGAAAGCCCTGCGCACGCCGGCCGGGGAACGCAACCCGGCGCAGAGCGCCGCCCTCGGCGAGCACTTTCGCTGGACGGCGCCCGAGTTGCAGCCGCTGCTCGCCGAAGAGGCCAGGCTGGCGGCCGAGTTGGGGCGGTTGGAGGCCCGCATTCCGCGCGTGGTGGTCACCGAATCGGCCAAGCCGCGCCCGACGCGGGTGCTTCCGCGCGGCAACTGGATGGACGAGTCCGGCGAGGTGGTGCAGCCGGCGATTCCGGCGTTTCTCGGTAAGCTGGATGCCGCGGGGCGCGCGACGCGCCTGGATCTCGCCGCCTGGCTGGTTTCGAAGGAGAATCCGCTCACCGCGCGCGTCTTCGTGAACCGGCTCTGGCGGCAGTTCTTCGGCGCGGGGATTTCCAGGACGCTGGACGACTTCGGCTCGCAGGGCGAGTGGCCATCGCATCCGGAACTGCTCGACTGGCTGGCGGCCGAGTTCATGCAGCCCACTTTGGGGGACGGAAAGGCGCACGCCTGGGACGTGATGCACGTCATTCGTCTGATCGTCACCAGCCATACCTACCGGCAGGCTTCGCTTCCCGTGCCGGAGGCGGAGGCGAAGGATCCGGAGAACCGGCTGCTGGCGCGCCAAAACCGGTTCCGGGTTGACGCCGAGGTGGTGCGCGATATCGCGCTCGCGGCCGCGGGTCTGCTGGTGCTCGAATTCGGCGGCCCGAGCGTACGCCCCTTCCAGCCCGACGGCTACCTGGCGGCGCTGAACTTTCCCAAGCGGGAATATTCGGCCAGCCGCGGCGATGCCCTTTACCGGCGCGGACTTTACGTACACTGGCAGCGCACGTTTCTGCATCCGGCTCTGGCGGCCTTCGACGCGCCCTCGCGCGAGGAGTGCACCCTGAACCGCACCGCCTCGAACACCCCGCTACAAGCCCTGGTGCTGTTGAACGATCCCTCGTTCGTCGAAGCGGCGCGCGTCTTTGCCGGGCGCATTCTGCGCGACGGCGGACGGACGCTGGCGGCGCGCCTCGACTGGGCCTTCGAGCGCGTCCTGGGACGCGAGCCTTCGCCCGAAGAACGGGGCGTTCTGGCCAATCTGCACGCCAAAAGCCTGGCTCATTTCCGCGCCTCGCCCTCCGACGCGCACCGGTTTCTGAAGGTGGGTGAAGCGCCGCTTGCCAAAGGGCTCGCGCCGGTGGAACTCGCGGCCATGGCCAACGTGGCGCGCGCCATTCTGAACCTGCACGAGACGATCACGCGGAATTAGGATCTCACCATGAACGAACGCTCACTCGACATCAAGCGGCGAACGTTTTTGGGGCGGGGGATGGCCGGTCTGGGCGCGGTAGCGTTGCAGTCGCTGCTCGCCCCCCGGAGCGCGGCGGCTTCGCGCGGCGCGGTGAACCCGCTCCATCATCCGG
>CAKZVG010000327.1 GCA_937921835.1 uncultured Bryobacteraceae bacterium
GCCAGCCGTTCTGTTTCTGGTACGGCGCCAGCGAGCCGCACCGCGTGTTCCTGAAGGGGGCGGGCCGCAAGGCGGGCAAGCGCATCGAGGACGTGCGGGTGCCCGCGTTTCTGCCCGACAACGAAGAGGTGCGGAGCGACATTCTGGACTACTACCAGGAAATCGAGCATTTCGACCGGCACCTCGGGCGCATGCTCGACCGGCTGCGGGAAATGGGCGAACTCGATCACACGCTGGTGGTGGTGACCTCCGACAACGGCATGGCCTTCCCGCGCGCCAAGGCCAACATGTACGAATACGGCATCCATATGCCGCTGGCCGTGGCGTATCCGGCCGCCGGCAAGGGCGGGCGGAAGGTCGAGGACCTGATTGGCTTCTACGATTTCGCGCCGACCTTTCTCGAGGCGGCGGGGGTGAAGCCGCTTCCGGTGATGACCGGGCGGAGCTTCCTCGACGTGCTCACTTCCGGCAAATCCGGACGGGTCGACCCGGCGCGCACCGCCGCCTACTCGGGCCGCGAGCGCCACTCGCACTCGCGCCGCGACAACCTCGGCTACCCGGCGCGCGCCTTGCGTACGGCCGATTACCTCTACATCCGCAATTTCAAGCCGGACCGCTGGCCCGCCGGCGACCCGGATCAGTTCCACGATATCGACGGCAGCCCAACGCGCGACGTGGTGGTCAAGGGCGGCGGCCGTTTCTTCGAACTGGCCTGCGGCAAGCGCCCGGCTGAAGAGCTCTTCGACATCCGCAAGGACCCGGCGTGCTTGGACAACCTGGCGCCGTCGGCCGCTCACGCCAAGACGCTCGCGCAGCTTCGACAGCAGTTGGAACGTACGCTGAAGGCCCAAGCCGACCCGCGTGTGCTCGGAACCGGCGACATCTTCGACAGCTACCCGCGCCACTCGCCGATGCGCCCCGAACTGGGCGGCTTCGCCGAGCGCGGAAAGTACAATCCGGCGTTCCAGAAGAAATAGCGCGCGCACCGGCCCGCCGGATCAGTCGTGCGGGAAAGAGGGTTTGGGTTCCGGCTCCAACTCGACCGTCACCTGCTCGGCGCCGCGCGGCATCCACAGATACCAGGGACGTCCCACGCGGAGCCGTCCGGTCCGGTAGCCCAGCGCGGAGACCAGGACGTCATGCGGCTCGGCGACCGTGAGCAACTCGAACACCCCGCGGTGATTGGCCATGGTGGAGTTGAGCGGAGGCCGACCGGCGGGATCGTCCCGCACGTTTGCCCAGGGGACCGGCGCCCCCGTTTTCGCGTCGCGTACGGTTCCTGAGACTTTCCACTGAAACGGGGTGGTGTGCTCCACGCGCGTGGCGCCGAAATGCACCGCCGAAGCGGACCACCAGAGAGCAAAGAACAGCGTGGCCACCAGCAGCGCGAATACCAGGCCCCAGCGAACCGCCTGGCGGCGCAGTTCCCGGCGGCCGGCCACGGCTTCCTCGCGCCAGAATTCGGGCTGCCCGGCCGGTTCTTCGTCGAACCGCATCTGGCACCAATATAGCCCGGGCCGGCCCTGTCACGGGCGGCAGCGCGCCAGATTGTCCCACCGGGAGGACTTGCGCGACGGATTGTCCCGTCATGCGAGCGGGAAATCCCGTGTTTTCAACGTCCGCCCTTGGCCCGCCGAGTGCTCCCTAGGATCGGTTCCGGAGGGTAACGGCGTGGTAGTACTCAATCCGGCGGCAGGGAATCACTCCCGCCCCGGCGGCCCGCTTCGCACGCTCCTGATCGCCGCGGAACCGGATCTCGCCGAGGCGTTCCTGGCGTCGGCGGCGCGGGCGCCAGACCCGGAGGTGGAGGTGGCGGCCCGCGTCGATTCCTACCCGGAGGAAGAGGACCTGTCGGCCATTGCCGAGTCGGTGTGTCCGGACGTTGCGGCAGTGGACGTGGCGGGCGACCTGGCGGCGGCCTGCCGCGTCATCCGGAGCCTTGCCTCGGCCCATCCGGAAATCCACAGCATCGCGTTGCACCACCGCAACGACCGCTCCACGTTGATGCAGGTACTGCGCATGGGCGCGACCGAGTTTCTCTGCGCGCCTTTCCTCCCAGACGAACTGCGGGCGGCGGCGGCCCGCATCCGGCGCCTGCGGCGGGGGTCCGAACGGCCCCGCAAGGCGGGTGTTCTGCTGGCGTTCGCCAGCGGCAAGCCAGGCTCGGGCGCCTCGACGCTGGCGCGGCAGACCGCTCTCGCACTGCGCAACCTCACCGCGGAGCGGGTGCTGCTGGCGGATTTCAACCTCTTCGGGGGGTGCCCCGATCTTGCGCCAAAGCCGGGCGGCGGTTCACTGGCCGAGGCCCTGCGCAACGGGCCGCGTCTGGACGGCGCCGGATGGTCCACACTCACGCGCTTCGTCAATCGCATCGAGGTGCTCCCGGCTCCGGAATGGCCGCCCAGGGAGGCCCTCGATCTGAACCGGCTGGAGCCGCTGCTGGAGTCCGCACGCGCCAACTACGGCTGGGTGGTTCTCGACCTGCCCGTGGTCTTCCAGCCATTGAGCCTGGCGGCGCTGCGGCATTGCGGGCGCCGGTTCGTGGTTTCGACCGCCGGCCTGCCCAGTCTGCACATGACCCGGCGCGCGCTGGACTGGCTGAACCGGAACGGCATTCCGCCCGGGAGCGTCGAGACCATTCTGAACCGCCACGCGGCCAATCAACCGGTTGACTGTGCGCTGGCGTCCGAACTGCTGGGCTGCCCGGTGAGCGTCAGCCTGCCCGAGGACTACCGTTCCCTTCACCAGCTCGAAGCACTGGAGCGGCTTCCCTCCGCCAGCCGCCTGGGGGAGGCCGTCGAAGGTCTCGCGCGGCGCCTGGCGCGGGAGCGGGAAGCCGAAGCGCTCGCCCCAGTGGCGTAGCCGCCGCGCCGGCGGGACCGGGCGCGCTCGTCAATCGGTGTGGAATACCTCCTCCATGCGGGCCCACCATTCCCCTTCGCGGGCGGTAGCGATGGGCTGCTGCATGGGATTCATAATGCGCCACCACTCCTGTGTCACCGGGTCGGCGGCCATCTTGGCCATGTCGGCTGCGAAATCGGCGCCGTGGTACTCGAAGTAGGCGAACAGCAGATTGTCGCGCAGGAAGATCGAGTAATTGCGGATGTTGCAATCGCGAATGGTCGCCAGCACGCCGGGCCACACGGCGGCATGGTACTGTTTGTAGCTTTGAATGTGCTCCGGACGGATGGCGATTAACTGGCCGTAACGTGTCATCGGCCCATGATACAGCACGGGAGTAAGTGCCCGCGCCGGAACCGCGCCGGAGGGCGGCGCGCCATGGCGCCTCGCGCCACGCTCGGCGAAGGCGGGGCAAGGGCGCTACAGCCCCGCCGGGTCGGGCGACTCGGGATCGAGCCCCAGTTCGCGCACCGCCGCCTGGGCGCGGCCGGCGTCGAATTCCCCGCGTTTGGACAGCGCCGTGAGGGCCGCGGCCGCGATCGCTTCCGCGCTGACCTCGAAGAAGCGCCGGAGGTGCTGGCGGTTGTCGCTGCGCCCGAAGCCGTCGGTGCCAAGCGAGACCAGCCGCGCGCCCAGCCAGGGCGAAAGCTGGTCGGGCACGATCTTCATGTAGTCCGAGGAAGCGATCACCGGTCCCTGGGCGCCGTCGATCGCGGCCAGGATATACGGCGTCTTCGGCGGGCGGTCCGGATTCAGCCGGTTCCAGCGTTCGCAGCGCAGAGCGTCCCGGCGCAGTTCATTGTAGCTGGTCACGCTCCAGACATCCGCCGCGACGCCGTAGCGCCCGGCCAGAATGTCCTGCGCGCGCAG
>CAKZVG010000328.1 GCA_937921835.1 uncultured Bryobacteraceae bacterium
CCCGCGCCGCGCCCGATCCCTGGAACAGATCCTGCACGAACAGGACCCCGCCGGGATCCAGGCGCCGGGCCAGCGCATCGAGCAGCCCCTCCACCTCGCAGCGCTGGCAGGAGGAGATGCCCAGCGATACGATCACCGCTCCGTAGCGCCCCCTCGGGATCGCTTCGCCCGCCAACGGATTGCATCGCTCAAACTCCAGCCGCGGCCAGCGGCGCTCCAGCCTGGCGGCCAGCGCCTCCCCGCCCCAACCCGCCAGCAGCACCTTCCCGCTGGCCGGCAGTTCGATCGCGCCTGCCAGCGTCCCCGCGCCCAGGCTGGCCACCGCCTCCGCGCACAGCGTGCAGCCCTCGCCCGCTCCGGACGCCCCCTCTTCACCCGCCAGATAGCGCGCCAACGGCGTCTCCGGGGGGCGCAACTGGCAGGCGAACAACGTGGCCAGCGAGTGCGGCGCCGAGCGCCGCAGATAGAGCGAAGCCAGTTCCAGATTGCGATAGCCCTCCGCCTGCCGCTCCACCAGCCCCAGCGCGCGGCAGGACTCCAGAAACTCGCCCGTCCGCTCCCGCTCGAATCGGTACCGCTCCGCCACCTCGGCCGCCGTCCGCGGCGCCTCCAGATACTCGAACACGTCGAGTTCGAGCGCCAGCGACAGCACCTCCGCCGCCGCGCGGCTGGCCGCCAGCCGGAACAGCGGTCCGGGACCGGGCGCCGGATCGAGATCCGGAGCGTTCAGGCGCCGCCGCCGCAGGTCCCGGTCGGACTGTTCCAGCTTTTCCCGCAGCCGCACCACTTCGCCAATCACCAGCGTCGCCGGCGGCTGGATGCCCGCCTGCTGCATGCGCTCTTCGATGTCGGCCAACGTGCCGGTGACCACCGCCTCCTGTTCCCAGAAAGCGCGCTGGATCATGGCCGCCGGAGTCTCCGCCGCGCGCCCGTGCTCCATCAGCTTGCGGGCGATCCGTCCGGCGTTGTGAACCCCCATCAGAAACACCAGCGTGTCGATCCGGCTGAGCGCGCTCCAGTCCAGCCGGCTCTCGCGCCCCGCTTCGTGGCCGGTAACGAAGGCGACCGCAGAAGCCATGTCCCGGTGCGTGACCGCGATGCCCGCGCTCGCCGGGGCCGCCAGCGCCGAGGAAACGCCCGGGATCACTTCGAACGGGACCCCCTGGGCGGCCAGAAACTCGGCCTCTTCCCCGCCCCGCCCGAACAAAAACGGGTCGCCGCCTTTGAGGCGCACCACCAGCTTCCCCTCCCCGGCCTTGGCCAGCAGAAGCTGGTGGATCTCCTCCTGGCGCGAATCGTGCCGGCCGAGCGGCTTGCCCATGTAGATGCGCTCGCAGGCCGGCGGCGTCAGCGCCAGCACCTCCTCTTGCACCAGCCGGTCGTAGATCACCACCTCGGCGCGCTCCAGCAGCCGCGCCGCTTTGAGCGTCAATAATTCAGGATGGCCGGGACCGGCGCCGACCAGATACACTTTGCCGCGCGCCGGCACCTCAATGAACCTCGGATTTCAACTGCATGGGGCTGGCCACGATGATATCATGTCGTGGACAATGGCCCGCTCCGGGGCCTCGCGGAAGCGCCTCCCCCGGCTTGCAGCCGAGCCTCCGGGTTTGCCAGGGCCGGATTGTGGTATAAGAATCTCCGGGAGATCAAGACGGACTAACGGGTATTTTAGTCCTCTTCCCGGACTCGTGGAGGTTTTGCCGTGCGCCAAACGTTGCGCTGTGCCATCCGCCTCGGCGGGACGCTGTGCTTGCTGCTCTGGCTCCAGGCGGCCGCCTTCGCCGCCGGTCCGGCGGCCGAGAAGATCGTGATCGTCGCCGACAGCCGCCGTTTCACCGGCTGGCGGGCCTGGTGGATGAACCTCTACAACGAGAGCCACCTGTGGTTCGCCCTGCTGACCATTACCATTATTCCGCTGCTGGGCGTAATTCTCGGCGTGCTGACCGATTTCTTCATGGCGCGCATCGGCATCAACCTCAAGTCCCGCGTTCTCGCCGAACACTGACGGTTGCGGCCGCGGCGGCAGGTCTTATCCTTGAACAGGAGGCTCGCGAATGGAGTGGCTGTACATCACGATGCCGATCTCCGGGGTCGACATCTTCTGGCCCGGACTCATCATACTCGGACTGGGCGTGGGCATGATCGGCGGTTTCTTCGGCATGGGCGGCGGCTGGATGGTGACCCCCGGCTTGAATATCCTCGGCTTCCCGATGGCCTTCGCCGTCGGAACCGACATCGCCCACATGGCCGGCAAGTCGCTCATCTCCACCGCTCGCCACGCGCGCTTCGGAAACGTGGACTACAAGCTGGGCGTCATCATGATCGCCGGCACCGTCACCGGCTTCGAACTCGGCGCCCAGATCATCATGTGGCTGGAGCGCATCGGCAAGGTCGACGCCTACGTGCGCTACGGCTACCTCGTTCTGCTGACCCTCATCGCCTGGCTGGTCTTTACCGACATCCTCAAGAAGAGGCGCAAGGACCGCGAGGCCCTGGCCGCCGGACGGCAGGTGGAGGCCTTGTCCACCGGAATCGAGTGGCATAAGACCCTGCACAAGATCAGGATCCCGCCCGTGCTCGACTTTACCCGCGCCGGCATCCGCTGCTCCATGTGGCTCCCCGTCTCGGTCAGCTTCCTCACCGGCCTGCTGGCCGGCGTGCTGGGCATCGGCGGCGGACTCATCCGCATGCCCGCCCTGATCTACCTGGTCGGCTGCCCCACCCACGTGGCGGTCGGCACCGACCTGTTCGAGGTCGCCATCTCCGGCCTCTACGGCGCCGGCTCCTACACCTACAAGGGCCGCACGGAACTGCTGGCGGCGGTCGTCATGCTCATCGGCGCCTCGGTGGGAGCCCAGATCGGCACCGTCGCGACCAAGTATGTCAAGGGCTACGGCATCCGGGTCTTCTTCGGCGTCGCCGTCATCGGCTGCGCCGTGTCGGTCGTCTTCAAGCTGATCGCCGCCGCCTACCCCGCCTGGCGCCTCTTCTTCGACGTCGCCGCCACGATCCTGGTGCTGGGCCTGGTCGCCGCCCTGTCCCTGTACATCTTCATCCGCTTCCTCAAAGGGGTGCGCGAGGAGTTGGCCGAGAAGCGCCGGCTGGTCGGCTCGGGCGCCAGGTAGGAGGATCCGCCGTGAGAACGCATCGCTTTCCAGTTTGCTCCGTTCTGCTCGCGCTGGCCTGCGTCTTCAGCCCGGGCTGCGCCGAATTCGGCCAGGTGAACCAGGGACAGGTCGTCGAGTTCGACGCCGCCGCCGGGCGTGTGGTCCTCATCTCCGACTCCAACTACATGGATCCGCGCAACCCGCGCTTCGATGTCCTCCCGCCGCTCACCGTCCGCATCCCGGCCGACCCTTCCGAAATGGGCCCCGCCCCGCTTGCCGGCCGCTTGCTCTCGATCGACGGCGAGACCCGCCAGGCGGTGGTCTATGATCCCGCCGCCGCGGCCTTCCAGACCATCCCCATCGCCCTCATCGAGCAGCTCGACGGCGTGCCGCCCGCCGATCCGCGCGTCTCCGGGCGCAGCTTTCCCATCATCGACCGGCGCGAAAAAACCATCCAGGTCTACTGGCAAGGCCGCCGCCGGCTGGTGAAGTTCTCCGTTAGCGAGGAGCATTTCAATCTGCCGGAAGACACCTGGGCCTTCGGCGACGAGGTCCGCTACTACTTCAAGGATCCCGCCCAGGCCTTACGGATGATGAACGTGACTCGCACCGACGTCAACGCGGCCAAGTAGAATCAAAGTACAAGCCAGTGAATTGGAAATGGTGGCGAAGGGCCGCGCGCCCCGGGCCGGGGCCGCCTGTCGAGGAACGCGTCCGGGCCCGCTACAACAGCTTCCGCGAACTGCTCGCGCTCAACAACGAGAGCCTGGAACTCATGGCGGGCTTACAGGAGGACCTGCTCTTCGTCCCCCCCAGCCCGGAGATCCTCGGCGGCCGCCTGGCGCTGATCTTCCAGAAAGTCCATGCCGTTGTGGCCGCGCTGGAGGCCCTCACCGGCATCGCCCGGCCCGAACTGTCCCAGCTCCTTGAATCCGCGCACGGAGAGATTGCCCGGCATGTGGCGGGCCTCGAAACCCGCGCCCACCGCTACTCGGCGCGGCTTTCCGACGTCGGGCTGGCCGACGCCGCCGAAGTCGGTGGCAAGGCGGCCGTGCTGGGTGAAATCCAACGCTCCATCGGCCTCCCCATCCCTGAGGGCTTCGTCCTCACCACCGAAGCCTATCGCGCCTTCTGCGGAATCCCGCTCTGGCGCACCGTCCGCGACCTCACCCTCAACCTCGACCTGGACGACCTCGAATCGGTCCGCCGCGTCTCCGCCCACCTTCGCGAGATGGTCATGAACCTTCCCGTGCCGAGGGTGGTCGAGGTGGCCCTCACCGAACGCGCCAAAACCCTCTACGGCCGCAACCTCGCGGTCCGCTCGAGCGCCGTCGGCGAAGGCGGAGCCAGAACCCACGCCGGCCAGTTCCTCACCCTGCTCAACGTCCAGCCCGAGCAGCTCGTCGATGCCTACCGCCAGGTGATCGCCGCCCGTTTCAGCGAGCGCGCCCTGGCCTACCGCATTTCCACCGGCATCCCGGAGATCGACAGCCCGCTGGCGGTGCTGGTGCTCCCCGTCATCCCCGCCTGGTCGGCCGGCATCATGTACACCCGGGATCCCAACGACCCCAAAAGCAAAACCCTCTGGATCACTTCCACCCGCGGTCTCGGGCTGGAGATCGCCAGCGGCCGCATGCCCGCCGACCTGTTCGTCGTCTCCCGCCGCCGCCCGTACCCCATCCTCGAAAAAGACATCGTGCGCAAAGAAGCCGAACTGGTCCTCGAAGCCAAGGGCGGCGTCGCCTTCCGCTCCTTGCAAGCCGGCAGCGTCGACGAACCGAGCCTCCCGCCACGCCACGCCGCCACCCTCGCCGAGTGGGGGGTTCTGCTCGAGGAGCGCCTGGGAGGTCCGCAGGACGTCGAGTGGGCCCTCGACCTCAATGGGCAGCTCTGGATTCTGCAAGCCCGCCCGCTGGTGCTCGGCGGCCGCGTCAAGGCCAAGCCCAGAAGCAAAGGCGAGCCCCTGGTCTCCGGCGGCAAAACCATCTACCCCGGGCAGGTTTCCGGCAAGGCCTACCTCATCCGCGATGAGGAATCGATCCGCGCCACTCCCAACGGCGCCATCGTGGTGCTCGAACGCCCCTCCCCCGACATCGTCGAGGTCTTCCCCCGCATCGCCGGACTGGCCGCCGAAAAGGGCAACGTCGCCGGTCACGCCGCCGCCCTGCTCAGGGAGTTCAAGATCCCCTCGGTCTTCCTCATGCCCGGCGTCTGTGCCGCCGTCAACAACGGCGATGCCGTCAGCCTGGACGCGGTCGAAAAAAAAATCTTCCCGGGCCTCCTCTGGACCGGCCGCCGGACCGGAACCGCCTCCCTCGAACGCTTCCGGGAGCGCCCCGCCGACCCCATCAGCCGCCGCCTGCTGTCGCTCAACCTGCTCGATCCCTCGGCGCAGAATTTCCGCCCCTCCGGCTGCAAGTCCGCCCACGACGTCCTCCGCTACTGCCACGAAACCGCCATCGAAGCCATGTTCGCCGTCGGCGACATCTCCCTCGACGACGCCGAAGGCGCCAGCCGTGCCCTCGATACCCGCCTGCCGCTCAACATCCTGGTGCTCGATCTCGGCGGCGGCATCGCTCCCGATCCCGCTCCCACCCGCAAGGTCAAGCCCGAGCAGATCGTCTCCCGCCCCTTCCGCGCCTTGTGGCGCGGCATCACCCATCCCGGCGTCAGTTGGACCCGCGAGATGCCCGCTAGCTTCGGCGACCTCGCCGCCGTGCTCGCCGAATCCTTCAAACCACAGCACTACCCCGTCCGCGGCCTGGGCGAGAAAAGCTATCTGCTCGTCGCCGACGAGTACATGAACCTCAACTCCCGCCTGGCCTATCACTTCAGCCTGGTGGACGCCTGCGTCAGCGACGTCCCCGGCAAGAACTACATCTCCTTCCGCTTCGAAGGCGGCGGCGCCTCGCGCGACCGCCGCAGCCTTCGCGCCTGCTTCGTCGAGGAGTGCCTGGCGGCCTCTGGCTTCAAGGCCGACCGCCGCGGCGACCTGGTCAACGCCTGGTTCCGCAAGGCCCCCGCCGAAGAAACCGCCCAGCGGCTGGACATCCTCGGCCGCCTGCTGGCCTCCAGCAGCCAGTTGGACATGTACATGGAGAGCCGCCCCGTCATGAAGTGGTTCGTCAAGCAGTTCCTGGCCGGGAACTACTCCTTTCAGATGACCGAGCCGCTTGCGAAACCGGATTCCTCCCGCTCCGCCCCCTGAGCCTCCCCTCCGCGGCCCCGCTTGACCCGGCTTCGCGTCCCGCCCTACACTCCTGACATGAGCGAAATTTCCATCGAAGCCTTGGCCGACGACATGTACAACCTGGTCGCCGAGTACGCCGGCAAGAAAAACCTGAAACCCGGCGACCTCACCAAGGCCATGATCGAAAAGCACGGCCCTGCCTGCACCAAGGACGCCTGCAAACAGGCCATCCGCATCCTGGTGGAAAGCGGCCGTTGCGTCTACAGCTATCTGGGCGGCTCCTATATCCAGTTGCCTCCGAAAGAGGGGACCGTCTAGAGCCAGTGCCGCTTGCCGTCCCGCGTCTGGTGGTTTCCGGCTTCGGTGGGGAGTCCGGCAAGACCCTGGTCTCTCTCGCTCTGCTGCTCGCCGCCGGGCGCGGCGGCCTCGCCGTGCGGGCCTACAAGAAGGGACCCGACTACATCGACGCCGCTTGGCTCGCTTGGGCATCCCAATCGCCGGCCCGCAATCTCGACACCTTCCTCATTGGCGACGCGGCCACCCGGGCCTCCTTCGCCGCCACCGCTCTGCCCGACGCGCTGAACCTGGTCGAAGGCAACCGCGGCCTCTACGACGGCGTGGACTCCCGCGGCGCGCATAGCACCGCCGAACTGGCGAAACTGCTCCACGCCCCCGTCATCCTGGTCGTCAACGCCACCAAGGTCACCCGCACCGCCGCCGCGCTGGTGCTTGGCTGCCAGCGCCTCGACCCCCAAGTCCGCATCGCGGGCGTGATTCTCAACCACATCGCCACCGCGCGTCATGAGCGTGTGCTCCGCGAATCCATCGAATCCCTATGTTCCATTCCCGTCCTGGGCGCCTTTCCGCGCCTTCCCGGAGCGGTCTTGCCCGGTCGCCATCTCGGCCTCGTGCCTCCCCTCGAGCACCCCGGTGCCGCCGGACTCACCACCCTGCTGGCCGACACCTGCGCGCGCTGCGTGGACCTCCCGGCCGTGCTCGCCGTCGCCCGCCAGGCGCCGCCGCTCGCCACCCCCGCCGTGCCCCCGCCCGCGGCGGCGCCGCTCGCGCCCAACGTGCGCATCGGCGTAGTCCGGGACTCCGCCTTCACCTTCTACTACCCTGAGAACCTCGAGGCGCTCGAGGCGGGAGCCGCCCGGATCGTGCCCTGCTCCGCCCTCGACGGCGCCCCGCTCCCCCCGGATCTCGACGCCCTCTACATCGGGGGCGGCTTTCCGGAAACGCATGCCGCCGCGCTGGCCTCCAACCGCGCGTTTCTCGATTCGCTCGAGCGCGCCGCCCGCCGCGGGCTGCCCGTCTTCGCCGAATGCGGCGGGCTGATGCTGTTGGCGCGCAGCATCTCCTGGCAGGGAAACCGCTACCCCATGGCCGGCGTGCTGCCTTGCGACGTCGAGGTATGTCTGGGACCGCCCCAGGGCCACGGCTACGTCGAGTTGCGCGTCGACCGGCCGAACCCGTTCTTCTCTCCTGGGCAACTGCTGCGCGGCCACGAGTTCCACTATTCCCACATCGCCCCCGCTCCCGCGGAAATCGGAACCGTCTGCGAGGTCACGCGCGGCGTCGGCTGCGGCAACCGCCGTGACGCCATCGTCGTGCACAACGTCTGGGCCGCCTACACGCACATGCACGCGCTGGCCGCGCCGGAGTGGGCGGCCGGTCTCCTCGCCGCCGCCCGCCGCTTCGCCGCCGCGCGGGCCTGAAGATGCCCGAACCCCCGGCGCCCCGCCGCGCGGCGTGCGCCTGGCTTTAGTATGCTGGGATTGCATGACGGCAGCGATGCAACTCCTGGCGATCCTGCTGCTGGCGGGCGCGCCGGTGGCCTGCGCGGCGGGCCCGGGCCAGTGGGTCGCGCTCATCCAGGGCGACAGCCTCGCCGGCTGGAAAGTGGAAGGCAACGCCGAATGGAAGGCCGCCGGCGGCGTCCTTACCGGCCGCCAGGGTCCGGACGGCGCCGCCGGCGATATCTTCACCGAACAACAATGGGCGGGCTTTGAACTCGAGGCCGAATGGAAGATGCGTTTCCCGGGCAACAGCGGCATCTGGTTCCGCCGCACCGCGCCCCGGACCGGCTATCAGGCCGACTTCCTCGATCAGGCCACCCATCCCGGCGTGCTCTCCGGCTCGCTCTACGCCATGGGCAAGGCCTTCATCGCCGAAAACCGCGATCCCTCCACCGTGAATCGGGACGGCTGGAACCGCCTTCGCATTCGCGCCCGCGGAGATCTCATTGAGATCGAGCAGAACGGCGCGAAGGTAGTTTCCGTCCGCGACAGCGCCTTCACCGGACCTGGCAGCATCGGCATCCAGGTGCACGCCGGCAAGCAGTTCGAAGGGATGGAAATTCAGGTCCGCAATCTCCGCGTGCGCGGTCTCTGAGCGCCGCGTGCGGTGCCCGGCCCCGCCCCCGGCGCTTCAGTATTCGCGGTCGGTCAGTATGCCCGGCTGGGGAACCGGGTACTTGCCGTCCGGTCCCAGCTTGAGCGGCGCCGGTCCGTCCGGCGTCAGCTTGTCCACCTCGGGCGCGAATTCGTGCCCGTGGTTGAGCATCTGCTCATAGGTGACGATCTGCCCCGTGTGCGCCGCCATCCGTCCCATGCAGGTGACCAGGCTGGCTTCCGCCCCGCGCTTGACCTCGTTGAACGGCTTGTTCTCGCGGATCGCCTCCATCAGATCGTCCCACTCCCATTGATACGGCGACTTCTCCGGTTGCGGGAAGGCCCAGACCAGGTTCGGATCCGCCGGCAGCGGAAGCTGCTTGCGGTCCATCACCCGCGGCATCTTCTGGCCTTTGTAAATGCGCGTCATTCCCGGCGCGTGGGCCAGCGTCGAGATCACCGCCGAGCCTTTGCTCCCATGCGCGTAGCTGGCGAACTCGTTGCGGCAGCCCTTCATGTTCCGTCCGTCGAAGAACAGCCGCGTTCCGTCGGGAAACTCGTACTGCACCGAGTATGTGTCGAAGTTCTGATCGAGCGAATCGCCCCGGTAGTGGCGCCCACCGACCGCGTGCGCCTCCACCGGCCAGGCGCCCTTCATCCAACTGCACTCATCGATCTGGTGGATGTAGTAGTCGCTGAATACGCCGCCGCTGGCCCACAGGAACGCATGGAAGCGCTGCACCTGGTACATCACCTCGGGCGTATCGGCCGGCCTGGGACCGGCCGTTCCGCCGCCCTGTCCCATGCGGTAAGCGCGCATGGCCACGATCTCGCCGATCTGCCCGGAGCGGATGCGGTCGTGCAGTTCCTGCC
>CAKZVG010000329.1 GCA_937921835.1 uncultured Bryobacteraceae bacterium
ATCGTTGTTCACCTTGTTGATGGCGCCGGTGTCCACCATCACCGGCTCGCCTCCGCCCGCCAGGAGCTTCCACAGCCGCCCCTCGGAGTTGAGCAGCAGGTAGCTGCCGTCGGGCGACCAGTTGGGCGCCTCGAACCGCCGGTCCGCGCTGTAGATCACCTGGCGCACGGAGCCGTCGATCGAGGCGATGGTGACGTGGCTGCGCACGGCCGGGCGGGGCGCCTGCTGCGCGCACAACGAGGCGGCGGCGAAAACCATCAGGAGGCGTTTCATCTGGGCTCTGCCTGCAACCATTCTAAACGGCCACGGGTCAACCGGTCGCGCCCCGATTGCCCGCCGGGCCAGCCCGCACTCGTTTCGCTCCTGATGGCGCCCGGCCGGCTCCCCCAGCCCACCGGGACCGTTGCCTGCTGGCGTGCCGTCGCCCTCCCCGCAAAACGGGACCCGGCCGCCTGGCCTTCAAACCCGCGATCGCGGACAGTGCTCTTTGCCGCCCAATCCAGGCAAGATGGGCGGCAAGAGCGGTATTGAGCAGCAGCACTCCCTGCCATGGAGCGCGGTACCGAGCCTGGCCAGGCGCGGGTTCAATCAGCGTATTGCCGAGAGAGTAGAGAAGGAATCCGGCCCACAACACAAGGCCCAACATCGCTGCCTTCCGCCGCTCGGGAAGAAACAATCCGAACAGCAGGACGGCGGGAAACACAAAGAGGTTCGCAGCCGTAAGGTAAGGCTGGGCCAGTTTCCACAGCTCGCGCAACCCCAGAACGATTCGCAGCCGCAGCCCGCTGATCTGCGCCGTGTCGTCGCGAACAGGGACTGTCTCGTTGCGATATAACCCGAACCAGACGAAGTAATCGGCGCGATACTCGCGGAAGACCCGCCGCCAGATCTTCAGATACTCCGGCATATTCGCGCGGATCGCGCAGGTGGCCACGGAGATCCCCATTTCGTCCCAATCGCGCCACACACGCCCGGCGGCGGCTTCAGCCACGCTGATTTTCTCCAGCACTCCGTCGCCCCAACCCACCACCGCCCCCGGAGGCAATCCCGCCGTCACCTCCCGGTAGAGGCCGGCGACATTTGCCAGCCGGGGAGGAAGGTTGCCGTAGATCCCGGGGTGGCCTACGTAGTTCAGCATGGAGAAACCCCTGCCCATGGCGATTCGAAATACGCCGTCCCTGCTCTGGTTGAAGAGACAAAAGCCCATCACCGGAAAGAACGCCGCCAGGAAGTACACCGCCGCCTGCCGCCGCCGGAACAACACCAGCAGCAGGATGGAAGCGGCCAACACCGCCTGAAATGCGGGCCGGGTCAGGCACAGTCCGGCCATGGTCAGCCCGGCGGCGGCCGGCCAAACCAGGCTCCGCTCGCCCATCGCCCGCGCGGCCAGGTACACAAAGATGCACAGCAAGGAAGCCGTGAGGCTCTCGCTGTAGACCGTCACTTCATAGAAGATCAGGTCCACCGACAATTGCAGGCAGATGACGGCCGCCAGTGCGGCCGGAGTGTTGGTGAGCCTCTTGGCGGCCCCAAAAAACGCACAGCCGGCGATCACCCCGGCGGCGATCTGAGCCCAGACCACCCGCCCAAGATCCGGCGGTCCAAGGCTTGCGGCGATCAGAAACGCCGGGTAGCCGGGCGCCCTTGGGCCTACCGGAGGGAGTTGTCCATTCTGCACCCACTCGGATGCGTATACGAGGTAGGAGGGACTGTCCCAAAAAGTGGCCGGGAGAGTCCCGGCGAGGAAGAGGACTCGCAGAGCGACGCACAGCGCCAGGACTCCAATCTCCGCGAGCGGCAATCCTCTTCCGAGCGCCTTCCGGAGCCCACCCCGCGACTCCTTGAATCCGTCCTTCTCCGGCGGCGCGCCCTCTTTCTCTACGGCAACATGCCTGCCCATTCGGCCTGCCAATTTCGCTTCCCGGCGAAGCCCATCGCGGCGGTCTCAGGCAGCCCCGCCGCGGAACGATGCCGTCTTCAACACGCCAGCAACATCGGCGAAGATGCCGGCAGGGTGGCCGCCCCGAAGAACCCGGCCACGGAACTCACATGGAATTGTCCCGGCATATTGGAGCACTTCGCCGAGGCGATTGTAGCAGAATCCTGGATGATTCCGCCGGTGTTAATCACGCCGGGCCGCAAAAACCGCCGCGAATTCCGGCGCTTCCCACGGTGGGAATGGCTACGGAGGCGGTTTCGCTTCCGGCACGGAGCGCCCGGGCGCCCGGGAAGAAATGCGGCCCGGCTCGCCCCTCGCCGGCCGGCGGGCAGCGCACCCCGGCAAGGAAACCGCTAAGCTGATAGTCATCCCCGGCCGATGTCGCAGCAGCCAGTGAACGCCCCCAGCATCCGGCAGTTCTTCGGGCGCCACGGAGCGCTCTCGAAGAGCCACCCGTCGTTCGAGTTCCGCCCCGGCCAGCTCGAGATGGCCGAGGCGGTCGAGGAGGCGCTCACCCGCCGCCGCCACCTGATCGTCGAGGCGGGCACCGGCACCGGCAAGACCCTGGCGTACCTGGTGCCGGCCATCTTCTCCGGCCGCCGCATCGTCGTTTCCACCGGCACCAAGAATCTCCAGGAACAGCTTTTTTTCAAGGACGTGCCCTTTCTGGAGCGGCACTTCGGGCGCAAGCTCAGCGTTTGCTACATGAAGGGCCGGTCGAACTACCTCTGCCGCCAGAAGGTCTACGACGCCGAGCGCGAGCCGGTTCTGGCCGGTCTTGAGGAAGTCGCCGACTACCAGATCATCCGCGCCTGGGAGCAGACCACCGACAGCGGCGACCGCGCCGAAGTCCGCACCCTGCCGGAGGCCAGCGCCGCCTGGGCCAAGCTGGACGCCCGGCGCGAACTCTGCACCGGCCGGAAATGCCCGCAGTTCGAGCGCTGCTTCATCACCCTGATGCACCAGCGCGCCCTCGCAAGCGACATCATCATCGTCAACCACCACCTGTTTTTCGCCGACCTGGCGGTGAGGGGCGAGGACGCATCCGCCGGCATCATCCCCGAATACACGGCCGTGATTTTCGACGAGGCGCACGAGATCGAGGACGTCGCAGGGCAGTACTTCGGCGTTTCAGTCAGCAACTACCAGTTCGACGAGCTGCGCCGCGACACCTCCGCGCTGGCGCGCCGCAAGGAGTTCGGCTCGCAGGAACTCGAGCGCGTTCTCGCAACCCTCGACGAGCGCGCCGGCGCCTTTTTCGCGCTCTTCGCCGGCGGGGAGGGGCGCCAAGGGTTCCGCGGCCAGGCGGCGTTCCTCGAACAGCACGAGCGCGAATACTCCACCCTGCAAGCGACGCTCGAGTTGCTGGGCACGCACCTCCAGTTGATGGAGGACGCAATCGACGAGGCGGCCCCGCTCACCCGCCGGG
>CAKZVG010000330.1 GCA_937921835.1 uncultured Bryobacteraceae bacterium
CTTGAAGACGGACTCGCCGCGGCCGGCCGCATTGCCGCCCGCACCGGCGCGCCCGTTTTCGCCAACCGTTATGCCGCGCGCATGTCCCGCGGCCGGGGACGCTTCCGCGCGCCGCGCATCGCCTACTTCCCGGAGCAGGCCGAAGCCATGCTCGCCGGCTTGCGCCATCTCATCCTGGTCGAAGCCCAGCCGCCGGTGTCGTTTTTCGGCTACGAAGGCCGGCCGAGTTGCGTCGCGCCGCCGGAGTGCGAGTTCCACCTTCTGGCCGGCGAGGCGCAGGACGGAGTGGCGGCGCTCGATGCGCTCGCCGCGGAACTGGGCGCGGAGGCGCCGGCGACCGCGCCGCCGGAGACGCCTGGATTGCCGCCGGATGGACCGCTGGATGCGGATGCCGCCGGGCGCGTGATCGCCGCCCTGCTGCCCGCCGGCGCGGTGATCTCGGAAGAGGCCGTCTCCTCGGGCGCCGCGATTTGCGCCCACCTGGACGGCGCGGCGCCGCACGAGCACCTCCCGGTGACGGGCGGCTCCATCGGGCAGTGCCTGCCGGTGGCGGTGGGCGCGGCCATCGCCTGTCCCGGGCGCAAGGTAATCGCCATCGAAGCCGACGGCAGCGGCATGTACACGCTGCAAGCGCTGTGGACCATGGCCCGCGAGGGTCTGGATGTGGTTACAGTGATCCTCGCCAACCGGCGCTACCGGATCCTCGAGGTCGAGATGCAGCGCACCGGCGCCGGCGCTCCCGGCCCCCGCGCCAGCCAGATGATGGATCTCTCGCACCCCGTGCTGGACTGGGTCAAGCTGTCGGAAAGCCTGGGCGTTCCCGCTTCGCGGGCGGATACCACGGCCGGCTTCGCGGCGCAATTCGGCGCTGCCATGGCCGCCCGCGGCCCGCGTCTGATCGAAGCTTCCATCCCATAAATCCAGGGCTTCCAGGCCCCACCGCAGCTTCCCTGGGGAGGACCAGCCGCCGCCGGCGCCCGCCCTCCGCCGGCTCCGTCTGCGCACGCGCATGTTACGCTGGAACTTCAGCCGTATGAGCCTGATCACCGTTACCCTGCCGGACGGCTCGCAAAAGTCCGTGCCCGCGGGCAGCCGTCCCATCGATATCGCCCGTTCCATCAGCCCGCGCCTGGCCGAGGACGCCATCGCGGCGCGTGTGAACGGCGAACTCACCGACCTCACCCGGCCCCTCGAGGCCGATACCACCCTCCAGATCCTCACCACCAGGAACCCCGAAGCGATTGAGATCTACCGCCACTCGGCGGCGCACTTGCTGGCGGCCGCCGTGCTGGAGTTGTTTCCCGGCACCAAGCTGGGCATCGGGCCGGCCACGGACACCGGTTTCTTCTACGACTTTCAGCGCGAAACGCCCTTCACGCCCGAGGACCTTGAAAAGATCGAGGCCCGGATGTGGGAGATCCAGAAGCGCGACCTCCCCTACCAGCGCGTCATGACGCCCAAAAAGGAGGGCCTCGCAAAGTACGCCGGCATGGGAGAAACGCTGAAGTGCGAGCTGATCGAGGAGAAGGCCGATGAGGTTTTCAGCGAATACACGCTGGGCAATTCCTTCATTGACTTCTGCCGCGGCCCGCATGTGCCCTCCACCGGCAGGATCAAAGCCTTCAAGCTGCTCTCGGTGGCCGGCGCCCACTGGAAGGGCGACGAGAAGAACGCCCACATGCAGCGCATTTACGGCACCGCGTTCTTTTCGAAGAAAGAACTCGACGAATACCTGGCGCGGCTCGAAGAGGCCAAGAAGCGCGACCACCGCAAGCTGGGGCAGGAACTGGACCTGTTCAGCATTCAGGAGCTTGCCGGCCCGGGCCTGATCTTCTTCCACCCCAAGGGCGGCATGGTGCGCAAGCTGCTTGAGGACTGGATGCGCGACCAGTACCTGGCGCGCGGCTACTCGCTGGTCTACACCCCGCATATCGCGCGCGCCGATCTGTGGAAGACCTCCGGCCACTACAATTTCTACGCCGAGAACATGTTCAAGCGCATGGAGCTGGACGACGCCGAATACCAGCTCAAGCCCATGAACTGCCCGTTCCACATCCTGATTTACCGGGACCGCCAGCGCAGCTACCGTGACCTGCCGGTGCGGCTGGGCGAACTCGGCACGGTCTACCGCTACGAGCGCTCCGGCGTCATGCACGGGCTGCTGCGCGTGCGCGGCTTCACGCAGGACGACGCGCACGTCTTCTGCACGCCGGAGCAGATCGAGGATGAGATCGCCGCCTGCCTGCAATTCGCCGTCGACACGCTGACCACCTTCGGCTTCGACCAGTACGAGGCCGAGCTTTCCACCTGGGACGGCGGCGCCAGCGGCAAGTACGACGGCACGCCCGAGCAGTGGCAACTGGCCGAGAAAGCGCTCCAGCGGGCCACCGCGCGGCTCAACCTGAACGCGAAGGTGATGCCGGACGAGGCGGCCTTCTACGGCCCCAAGATCGACGTGAAACTGGTGGACGCCATCGGGCGCTTGTGGCAGCTCTCCACCGTGCAGTTCGACTTCACTCTGCCGCGCCGCTTCGGCCTCGAATACGTCGCCGAGGACGGGAAGAAGCACCAGCCGCTGATGGTCCACCGCGCGCTGTTCGGCAGCGTGGAGCGCTTCTTCGGCATCCTGGTCGAACACTACGCGGGCGCCTTTCCGGTCTGGCTGGCGCCGGTGCAGGCCATCGTGCTGCCCATCACCGACAAGCAGAGCGACTA
>CAKZVG010000331.1 GCA_937921835.1 uncultured Bryobacteraceae bacterium
CCAACGATTCGCCTCTATTATGTTCCGCAATCCTTTCCCTGCGGCCCGCAATCCGCCTGTTGCGGCCCTACCGGGCAAAGCGAGGAGGAATTGCAAACTTACCGCATCCAGTTACAGGAAGCTGCGCCAGGAGTCGAACTCCAGGCGATCGACTTGACGCAGAAGACCAACCTCGGGAGGGATCTGCCCGCGTTGAAGTTGTACAACACCTTCGGGCCCACAGCGTGTCCCATCGTCACGGTCAATGGCGACGTGGTTTCGATGGGGACGCCTTCGATGCCCGAACTGGTGGAACTTGTGAAGGCCAAGCTGCACGGGGCGCGCCCCGCGGAACACACTGCCGGTTGATTCCGGCTGAGACGTTAGGTCGAAGCTTGGAAAGGCGGGACCGGTGCTCTGACGATCGGGGATGCGGGCGCAGCCAGACCTGTACGGGCGCGGAAGGAGGTCAGTCATGGCGGAATGGCTGGTTCCGGTTGGAGACGAAAACGGGGCGGGAGTGGTGCGCTACCCGGGTCGTCACATCCCGGTCGAACTGGAACGGGGGGCATTTACACCGCGGTTCGATGATGCCCGGATCCGGGCATTTGCCCGCACTGTCGCGATGGCGGCGGCGGTTTCCGGGCGAAGGCTGCTGAGCCGCTATGAAATCCGGCGCGGCAGCGGGCGGTTGCGCAAAGGAGGGCGCCTCATGGTTACCAGGAACGAGGCGCTCTCAAGCTTGGGGAAATTGGGCGGCCCCGAGACCGGCGTCGAGCTTGCCGACCTGGGGTTGATCCGGGACGTTCAGATTGCAGACTCCTCCATCCGAGTAAAAATGGTAATAACGATTCCCAGGCGCCCTCTAGTGGGGTATCCGTTGACGCAGGCAAAGGAAGAGGGACAGTCAGCCGCCGGGGGACGCGAATTCAAGATCCAGCCGCGCGATGAGCCATGGGAACCGACTTCGGAGGTGGGCCGATGAAGAGCCGGATTCTGGCGGTGTTCGCACACCCCGATGACGAGACGTTTCTCGCAGGCGGCACGCTGGCGAAATATGCGGCTCAGGGCTGCGAGGTATTCCTGGTCTGCGCCACCTACGGCGAGGGAGGCCAGCGCGGCGAATATGGAGGCCTCACGGCAGAGGAGTTCGCGCGCCTGCGTCAGCGCGAAATGGAAGCCGCCTGCCGGGCGCTGGGGGTGAACCAGCCCGTCTTTCTCGGCTGCGCCGACAGGCGGCTGGCCCGCGAATGCTGGGACTCGGCCACGGCCGAGATGATCCGTCACATCCGCACCCTAAAGCCGGACGTCGTGATCACCTTCGGGCCGGATGGAATCTCGGGCCATCCTGACCATGTGGCGCTCAGTCAGATCGTGACCTCGGCGGTGTGGGGCGCCGGCCTGCGAACGGCGGATGCCAACAGTGCTCCGTTCCGGCCCACCGCTCTTTACTACGTGCTGCGATCGGCTGCCGTCCCCAAGTGCTGCAAGTCCTCTGTGCCCGTCGCGGCGCCGCCTGTCACTACAGTGATCGACGTGGATGGATTTGGCGAGCGGAAGCTCGAAGCCATCCGGTGCTATCGCAGTCAGAAGCATTTGCAGCCGCAAGATGCGGAGTCAGTTCAGGCGGTGTTACGCGGGCACGAGCAATTTCACCGTGCGGTTCCCGCCTGGCGTGGCGAAGGGATCGAAGATCGGCTGGTTGCCGCCTCCGGCTAGGCCGAAGAGGGTCGAACGTCCCGGAAAGGTGGAGGATCGCCGATGGTAACCGAAACAAGCGGCGCGCACTCCACGGCGGTGCGCGGATTCCCGGCGGCGAACCGCCCCGGACTGCTTCTAGGCGGTGAACGGCGGGAGGCGAAACACGGACTGGGCTTTAACACCCTTGACCCGGCCTCCGGCGCAATCCTCGCCCAATTCCCGGAAGGTGCCAACCTGGGCCCTCTCGCTCCAGTGGAAGCGGGGCGGCGCAGCTTTCCAGAGTCCGCTTGGGCTCACATGGCGCAACATGAACGCGGCGTGTTTCTGGACCGCTTTGCCCGTCTCGCCGGGGAACACGCCGCGACCATGGCTGAGATAGAGCCATGGGATGGCGGCGAATCGCTCGCCCGGGCCCCATGGGATAGCGGAAACTTCCCGGCGGCCATGCGATCTGACGCCGGCCTTGCCGGCCGTACGGCGACACGATGGGTGGTGCGGGATCACACTGATGATCGTTTCGCCAGCCGGGCCATCGGCTGGATCCAGGGGCAAGCGAAGAGAGCGCAAGGGCGCCTGGAAAGGAGCGAGGTGAAACCGCCGGCATACCAGAGCGGCTTCCACCTGGAGCGCGCTCTGCTCGCCCGCTCGCCCGGCAGGGTAGCCGCCAGGGAAGAGAGCCCGGAAGCCGGGCGTTTGAATCGATCTTCCTACAGGCTCGCCAACAGCGCCTCGGCGCCGAATCGGGCCCGCGCCAACCGGGTTGCCGAAGCGCTCGAGGCCGGCAATCGCTGGATTCACGCCCACGACGGATTTGGGCACGGCGTTTCATACAGCAGGATTCATCTGAGCGGCACGGGCGGTGGAGCACTTGGGCCGGAGACCTGGTTGGGCTGCCTCCGGCGACAGTCCATCGCCTTGCCGTTCAGATCAAAGACGGAGGTTGACTGCAATGCCGAGTTTGGCAGGTACAACTACCGCGGACGAATCGAGCATTCTTGCCTGGAACCAGGCCATCCCCGAT
>CAKZVG010000332.1 GCA_937921835.1 uncultured Bryobacteraceae bacterium
TGTTACCGGCTGCGGCACGCGTTGCGTCGTCCTCCGGGGGCCGGGTTCCACCGGCCCGGTTGCCGTCGTCGCCGGGCGCGGACGTCCCGTCGCGGCCGCGAACCCCGGGATGAGCGCCGCTGAGCGCGATTGTTCAGGTCCGGATTGCATTGCGGTGCCGGCTGGCGGCCATGGCGTCCGCGCAATCGATGCGATGGATGGCGGGGACCTTCCCGCCGCGACGCCCAGAATGACCCGGCCCGCTTTGCCGATGCGCATCCGCGAGAGCAACCGGCCGGCTTCCCGCGGCAGGGCGGCGTGTCCGGTGTGCAGCAGTCGCCACGGATGGCACCTTTGCCGCGCCGACGGCCGTGACTACTGGCGCTGTCCCGATTGCGGAGCATCATTTGTCGATCCTGGCCATCTCCCTACGGCGGCGGTCGAGCTTGCCCACTACCAGTTGCACCAGAACCGGCCGGACGACCCGCGGTATCGGGCTTTCCTCGGCACGCTCGCGCGCCCGCTGCTGGAACGCCTTCCGCCTCGTCAGTCCGGGCTCGATTTCGGTTGCGGTCCAGGCCCGGCGCTGGCCGCCATGATGTGCGAGGCGGGCCACCGGATGGCCCTCTACGACCCGGCGTTCCGCCCCGACGAGTCGGCGCTGACGCGCACCTACGATTTCATCACGTGTACCGAGGTGGTTGAACATTTCCACCGGCCGGCGCAGGAGTTCGCCCGCTTCGACGGGTTGCTGCGGCCCGGCGGCTGGCTCGCCGTCATGACGGGATTCGTCACGGCGCAGACCGACTTCTCCCGCTGGCATTACCGCCGCGATCCCACCCATGTGGTCTTCTTTTCCCAGAGAACCTTCGAGGTGCTGGCGGCACGTCATGGGTGGGACTGCGAGTTTCCGTGCCGGGACGTGGCCCTGATGCGAAAGCGGGACGCCTGATCCAGTGGCGAGCGAACTGCACGAGGAGCGCCTCGAGACCGTCATCCGGCACCTGCTCGACGCCGGTGCGGGCAGCGTCGTCGACCTCGGCTGCGGCCGCGGGGAACTGCTCCTGCGGCTGGCGCGCGAGGGGTCCATCGAGCGTATCGTCGGCATCGATTTGGACACGGCCGCGCTGTCCGAGGCGCGCCGGTCGCTGGGGCTCGGGCCGGACGGGGGCCGGGGCCGGGTGCGCGCGCTGTTCGGCTCGTTCGAGCGGGACGACCCGCGGCTGCGGGGGTTCGACGCGGCCACGCTGGTGGAAACCATCGAGCACGTCGATCCGCGCCGCCTTTCCCTGGTGGAGCAGACCGTGTTCGCGCGCTGCGCGCCGGGCACCGTGCTGATCACCACGCCGAATCAGGAGTACAACGTCGTGCATGGTCTGCCGCCCGGCGCCATGCGTCATCCCGATCACCGCTTCGAATGGACCCGCGGCAAGTTCCGTGGCTGGGCGACGGGCGTGGCCCGCCGTCACGGCTACGCCGTGCGGTTCATCGACATCGGCCCGCCCGACCCGACGCTGGGGAGTTCGACGCAGATGGCGCGGTTCACGCGCACGCCGGCCACCGCCTGAGGCCGCCCGGTCGACCGGGCTCCGGGTGCTGCGCGAGGCGCCGGGCGCGACACGAGGCGCGCGCTGGCCGTTCGAGCGGCCTGCGTCATTCCCTGCCGAGGCGCTCCCGCAGCTCCCGCACTTCCCCGGGTGTCAGCGGCCGCACCGGCTGGCGGCAGGTGAGCAGGAACACCCGGGCGGTGGCTTCCAGCTCCTCGATGGCGTCGCTGGCCGCGGCCAGCGTGGCGCCGGACACCACCGGGCCGTGGTTCGCCAGCAGCAGCGCGTGGCACTCGCCCGTCAGCTTCGCCACCGCGCCGGCCAGCGCCGGATCGCCGGGCGGATGGTAGGGCACCAGCGGCAGGCGCCCCACGCGCATCACGTAGTACGCGGTGAGCGGCGGCAGCACGTCCCGCGCCTCCACGTCCGCCAGCACCGACACCGCCACCGAGTGGGTCGCGTGCAGGTGCACCACCGCGCCGTCGCCCGGCCGCTGGCGGTACATGGCGAGGTGCAGGAACGCTTCCTTGGTGGGCGGGTCGCCGCCCACGTGGCGGCCGTCCCGGTCCAGGCGCGCGCTGATGTTCCCGGTGGACCCGTGGGTGAGCCCTCGGTCGAACATCGACGTCGCGGTCCGGCAGATGGCTTCCCGCAGCTTCGTCTCGGTCATGGCAGCATCGCCAGGGCTTTATCGAAGAAATCCGGCGCGCCGAAGTTGCCGGACTTGAGCGCCAATGCGACGCGCGGCTCGCCGAGCGCCAGCGTCCGCGGCACGCCCGGGTCGATCGGCGGGCCGATGGCGAGCGCCCTGACGCCCAGTGCGCTTACCACCGCGCCGGAGGTCTCACCGCCCGCCACCACCAGCCGCCGCACGCCGCGCCCCACCAGCTCGTGCGCGATCCTCGCCAGCGTCTCCTCCACCAGGGCCGCGGCGCGCTCAAGGCCCAGCCGGCGCTGCACCTCGCGCACTTGGTCGGGCTCGGTGCTGGAGTAGATCAGGAACGGATCGCCGCGCTCGAGCGGCGCCGCCATCGCGGCCAGCGCGCGGGCCGCGAGCTCGCCCGCGTCGGCCCCCGCCAGCGGGTCCAGCTTCACCGCCGGGTGGCGCACCGCCATCGCCGCGACCTGCGCCCGGGTCGCCGCCGAGCAACTGCCTGCCAGCACTGCCGGCTTGCCGCCCACCTCCGGCAGCGCGGCGGCGTCGCCGCGCGGCTGCATCAGGCCGGCGGCGTAGAAATTCTGCGGCAACCCCAGCGCGATGCCCGATCCGGCGGTCACCAGCCTGAGCTCGGCGCAGGCGGCGCCGATGGCCAGCAGATCCTCGTCGGCGAGAGCGTCGACGACCGCGTAGCCGCAGCCCTCCGCGCGCAGCCGCCGGAAGTCGGCGCGGATCGCCCCGGCGCCGCGGCGCACGACGCCATGCCGCGTAAGGCCGACCTTGCGCCGCGACTGCCGCTCAAGCACCCGCACCAGATTGGCGTCGGTCATGGGCGTGAGGGGATGGTGGCGCATGGGCGAATCCGACAACAGCGCCGCGCCGACGAACAGGTGGCCGTTGTAGATCGTGCGCCCGTTCTCGGGAAACGCCGGGCAGGCGACGGTGAACGACTCGCCCAGCGCGTCCAGCAGCGCGTCCGCCACCGGGCCGATGTTGCCGCGGCCGGTGGAGTCGAACGTGGAGCAGTACTTGAAGTAGATCTGCCGCGCGCCGCGGCCCCGCAGCCAGTCGAGCGCGGCCAGCGACTGCGCCACCGCATCGGCGGCGGGGAGGGTGCGCGACTTCGGCGGGGTTTTGCCTTTCTTGCTTCCGGTTGGGCGCGCGGACCGATGCCGATATAATTCGCCCTCCGTTTCGCCTGCCTGCGCGGCGTCAGCCGCAACAGGCATCCGCCGCTCCTCCGGAACGAAGATTGCGCTGATGGACATGACCGCTCCCCCCGCCGACCCGCAGCAGATCGAGGAGATTCGCCGCCGGCGCACGTTCGCGGTGATCTCGCACCCGGACGCCGGCAAGACCACGCTCACCGAGAAGCTGCTGCTCTTCGCCGGCGCGATCCAGTGCGCCGGCACGGTGAAGGCGCGCAAGAGCGCGCGCCACGCCACCTCCGACTGGATGGAGATCGAGAAGCAGCGGGGCATCTCGGTGGCGAGCTCGGTGATGCAGTTCGAGTACCGCGGCTGCGTCATCAACCTGCTCGACACGCCCGGCCACCAGGACTTCTCCGAGGACACCTATCGCGTGCTGACCGCGGTGGATGCCGCGCTGATGGTGATCGACGCCGCCAAGGGCGTGGAGGCGCAGACCATCAAGCTGCTGGAGGTCTGCCGGCTGCGCCACACCCCCATCATCACGTTCATCAACAAGCTGGACCGCGAGGTGCGCGAGCCGATCGAGCTGATGGACGAGATCGAGCAGGTGCTGAAGATCGAGTGCGCGCCCATGACCTGGCCGATCGGCGCCGGCAAGGCGTTCCGCGGCGTCTACCAGCTCGCGAGCGACAAGGTGCTGTTGTTCGAGCCGGGGCGTGAAACCGCGAACGTGGCGGTGGAGGAAGTCAGAGCTCTGTTGATGACCGATGCCGAGAAGAAGGGAATCGAACTCCGGATGGACTACGCCCCGGAAGCCCCTCGTCATGTGATTGGTGATGCCGGACGGATCGGGCAGGTGCTCACGAATCTGGTTGGTAACGCCGTCAAGTTCACCGAGAAGCTGCTGCTCTTCGCCGGCGCGATCCAGTGCGCCGGCACGGTGAAGGCG
>CAKZVG010000333.1 GCA_937921835.1 uncultured Bryobacteraceae bacterium
GACGATCCGGCTGAGCGGAGCGCTGCGTCTGTCGCGGCGTCACCGGCCAAGCGCCGTCGTTTCCTCTTCTGGATCGCCTGGGCGCTCGCCTCCGCCGCCATTCTCGGCTTGGCGGGTTGGGCCCTCTGGCGAAATGCCGCCAACGGTCCGGAAGCGGTCTTGGCTGAGTCGTTTTGGCGTCCGGTGATGAACTCCGGCAAGGAGGTCCTGATCGGGGTGCCGCATCCCATCGTCTACTACCCTTCCGTGCGGGCTCTGCGTGAGAGCGCCAAGAGGCAGCCTCCGCAGGAAATACCCCTGCAACGTGCACTGGCGCTTCCCCTCGGCGAGCTGTCAGCGTCAGATTTTACCCCGGTGCAGGATCAGTATGTGGCCTTCGGCGACCTCCTGGCAGTCTCACACCTCCACGCCATGCTGGCCGCCAAGGACAAGACCGTCCGGCTGCGGTTGGCCGGCAAGCTGGACCCGGCCGATTTGAAGGAGAGCGCATCCATTCAGATCGGCGCCTATTCCAACCTTTGGACGCTGGAGTTGGGCCGGAACCTCCGATTCCGGTTCAGCCGCACGCCGGACGGGCGCTCTTGCATCCTGGACACGGCCAATCCCGGCCGGCTCTGGGCCCTGCCCACCATCACCAGCGACAGCGACGCCGGCCAGGATTATCTGTTGGTCACGCGGCTGGTTTCCGGGCAGTGGGGCCAGCCCGCCGTGCTGGTCGCCGGCCTTAAGCAGTTTGGCACCGGAGCCGGAGGACCATTGCTTTCCAATCCACAGCGGTTGGGCGCCGTGCTCCGCTCCCTCGAGAACGTCCCTTGGCCGAAGGCCAACCTCCAGATGGTTCTGGCGATGCGGGTCCTTGGAAGCACGCCTGCCACGCCCCAACTCGTCGCCTGGCACGTCTGGTAAGTCAGCCGTCAGCCCGAAGCAGCGGCCATCGGCAATCCGTCAAGCCCGTCCGGAGCCGTAGGGGCGCGCCAATGAAGATCCGGCAGGTCAGCACGGTGGTCTTCGTGCCGTGCCTGGCGCCCCTGCCAACCTCGCGCGGCACACCGCTCGGACGGAGACTCCGATAACGGCCTTGGGGATAGTGGCTGGCCTTGCCGGTCAGCTCACCCTTTCCTGCCAGCCGCCTGCGCCGACGGCAGCTCGCGCAGGCAGAGGTAGAAGTCCTTGACGTCGTAATCCTTGTGTTCCAGCCGCTCGCGCACCTCGTCGACCACCTTGGGCGGGGGCACAACCACTTTCTCGCCCGGCCGCCAGTTCACCGGCAGCGCGCAGGCGTGCTGGTCGGCGGTCTGGAGCGCCGTCACCAGCCGGTGGATCTCGTCCACGTTCCGCCCGGCGTTCATCGGGTAGTAGACCAGGGCGCGCACGACGCGCTTGGGATCGATCACGAAGACCGCGCGCACCGTGGCGGTCGCGCTCGCGCCGGGGTGGATCATGCCGTAAAGCTGCGACACCTTGGTGTCCAGGTCCGCGATGATCGGATACGGAATTTCGACGCCCAGCTTCTCCTTCAGGTTCTGAAGCCAGGCCAGATGCGAGTGAATGCTGTCGACGCTCAGCCCGATCAGCTTGGTGTTCAAGGCGGCGAACTCCCCGGCGCGGCGGGCGAACTCGGCCAGTTCGGTGGAACAAACGGGCGTGAAATCGGCCGGGTGCGAGAACAACACCACCCAGCTATCCCCCTGCCACTCACTGAACTTCATGGCCGCCGAGTGCGTGGTGACGGCCGTGAAATCGGGAGCCGTATCTCCAATCTTGGGAAGAGAAACGACGCTTTCCGTCATGGCTGGACTCCTTTCGCCGATCGTTGTTTGTTGGACTCTCCGGCGCGCGGCGCCGGCCCAGGTTTCTTTGAGAATAACGCCGCCGGCCCAGCGGGAGCAAGCACCCCGGCGGTGGGAGTGCACGAACTGCGTGCTGTACACTGGACGCGCGCACAAGAACATCACCATCAGGGTTTCCGCCGAAGCGGCGCACTGGGCGCGCCGCAAAGCCGCCGAGGAGAACACGTCTATCCTCCCAACTGGCCGGCAGAATGCTCGCACGGCGGATGAAGGAATCGGACTCCTACCGCGAGGCGTATGAGCGCTTTCGAAGATACCGTCCGGCAGCCGGCCGGAGCGCCGCCGATCGCATGACGCGGGAGCAGGCCCACCCCCGCCGCTGAGCGGTGCTTTGTTGACGTCAACATCCTTGCTGTACCTCACGGACGTGCGCGGCCACGTGCGCCAGGCTCGTGCCACCCAGTGGCTGAATGCTCTTTGGCGGGGAGGAAATGGAGGGCTGAGTTGGCAGGTTCCGCGCGAGTTCTGCGTGAACGCGGTTGGGACGCTAAAAGCCGCTCCCGCGGAGGCCCGCTTTCTGATCGGGACGCTGATCGAATGGCGGCCGGCCGATTCCTCTCGCGCTCTGCTCCAATTCGCGTGGCGCTCGATCGACCCCGCCCGGCTGCCGGATCCTGCTCTCCGAGGGCTTCGCAACCGGGCGCTGCGGGCGGACGCCCGCCCGGGTGTACTATAGTTGACTGAACGGTTCGCAAACCTCGCCCCGGCGGTTTGCAGGAAGGAATCGGACGTGCGCTATCAAGGCAGACGCGTACTCGTAACGGGAGGGCTCGGCTTTATCGGCAGCAACCTCGCCATCCGCCTGATCGAGGAGGGGGCGCAGGTGACGATTGTCGATTCCTCGGTCGCCGGCTGCGGCGCCAACCCGTACAACATCCAGGAGATCGCCGGACAGGTGAAGCTGATTCCGCTCGGCATCTGCGAAGCCGAACAGTTTCGCTGCGACCTCGAAAAGGCCGAGGTCATCTTCAACCTGGCGGGCGAGATCAGCCACACCCACAGCATGGAGTTCCCGGAGCGGGACCTGCAACTCAACACCGTGGCGCAGTTGCAGTTCCTGCTTGCCTGCGGGAAGTACGCGCCCGGACGGCGCATCGTCTACGCCAGCACGCGCCAGGTCTACGGCGTGCCGGATTACCTGCCGCTCGACGAGAAGCACCCCATCCAGCCGGTGGATTTCAACGGCATCCACAAGTTCGCCGCCACCGTGTATCACCTGCTGTTGAGCCGCACCGGCGAGATCGACGCCGTCGCTTTGCGCCTGACCAACGTGTATGGTCCGCGCATGGCGCTGAACATCCCCTGCCAGGGTTTCCTTTCCACCTTCCTGCGGCGGCTCCTGCTCCGCCAGCGGATCGAGATCTTCGGCGACGGCACGCAGCTTCGCGATCCGGTCTACGTCGGCGACGCGGTGGAGGCCTTTCTCCTGGCCGGCGCCGCCGGGCAGGTGCCGAGCCGCGTCTACAATGTCGGCGGGCCCGAGCCGCTGGCTCTGTCGCGCATCGCGGCGCTGGCGGCGGAGGCGGCCGGCGGCGCCGACATCTCCTACCGTCCCTTCCCCGAGTACCGCAAGACCATTGACATCGGCAGCTACTACACCGATTTCACGCGCATCCGGCGGGATCTCGGCTGGGCGCCCAAGGTGGACTTCGCGCGCGGCATCGCCTGGACCTTTGACTACTACCGCAGTCGCCTCGATCACTATC
>CAKZVG010000334.1 GCA_937921835.1 uncultured Bryobacteraceae bacterium
CCGGCACCAACAGCATCGCGGCGCGGTTCCCCAGCGGCCAGCCGGTAGCCCAGCCGAACGTCGCCGCGTTGGGCGGCGCGCCGGCCCGGCCGGGAGACGTCATCACGCTCTACGGCACAGGCTTCGGCGCCACCGAGCCGGTTTTCCAGGCGGGCGAGTTGGCGACGCTGGCCGCGCGGTTGCGCGACCCCTTCAGCGTGACGATCGGCGGGGTTACCCTGGCGCCCGAGGACGTCTCCTACGCGGGACTGTCGCCGGGTTCGATCAGTGGTCTCTACCAGTTCAACCTGCGGGTGCCGCTCAGCGCGCCGGACGGGGACGTGCCGGTGGTGATCCGGATCGGCGGCCTCCAGACGCAGAGCGGCGCCACCATCCCGGTACGGAGACAGTAGCCCGGCTGACCGCGCGCCCGGGTTGCGCTACAATCAGGTCAGCCTTTCTCGGCATGAAGCGCGCGCCGCTCATGCTGGCCGTGATCGCTTTCGGGCTGACGGCAGCCGAGAGCAGCGGAAGGCGGGAGGCGCCCACCTACACCGCCGCCGGCCTCGTCAACGCCGCCAGCAGCCAGCCCGGAGCGCTGGCGCCGAACACTCTGGCCACGATATACGGCAAGGATCTGGCCTACGCGACCCGCGCCATGGCGCCGGGCGACATCAGCGCGGGCGCGCTCCCCACTGTCCTGGCCGGGACCGGCCTGCGGGTGCTGGTGGGTTCGATTCCCG
Organism: uncultured Bryobacteraceae bacterium; assembly: GCA_937921835.1. Taxonomy (GTDB): domain Bacteria; phylum Acidobacteriota; class Terriglobia; order Bryobacterales; family Bryobacteraceae; genus CAKZVG01. The sequence goes on from CAKZVG010000334.1 coordinate 723, forward strand.
CCGTCATTTACTATGTCTCGCCCGGCCAGGTGAACCTGTTGATTCCGGGCCTGCTCAGCCCGGGTCCGGCCGACTTGCAGGTGGTGCTGAACGGAGTGGCGGGTCCGGCGGTGCGGGTGGAACTGGCCGACGCGGCGCCCGCCCTGTTTCTTCTGGCCCCGGAGTGGGCCGTGGCGGCGCGTCCCGGCGGCGGCATTGTAGGTCCCGATTCGCCCGCCCAGGCGGGCGAGGTGGTGACGCTGTACGCGACCGGACTCGGCCGCTGCGCGCCCGATCCGCCCTACGGCCGCGTTCCCACCGCGGCGGCGCGTCTGGAACGGCTGGCCGACTTCGACGTGCTGCTGAACGGCGAAGCCGTGAACCGGGAGGCCATCCTTTATGCGGGCGTGGCGCCCGGTTTCGGCGGGCTATATCAGGTGAACTTGGCGCTGCCCGCCGATACCCCGGCGAACCCCGAAATCCGGCTCAAGCTGGGGCAGCGGATCAGCCCCGAGGGCGTGCGCCTGGCGCTGCGCTGAGCCGTGGTGTCAGAGCACGGCCGGAGGCGCCAAGGCCGAACGTACGCCGCGGTTAGGATTGCGCCCGCTCAACGGCTTCGGCTGGCGGGACTGGCGGCCGCACTCCGCGGCAGCCAGAGTGACGGCTTCCCCGGCGCGCGGCAACCGCGCGGACAGGGCGGCCGGGCCGGTAGCCCCCCGGCGGCCGATGCCGGTCTCAGTCCGAACACACCGCCCCCGGTCCCGAGCCGCATGCGTCTCGAACACAGCCACCTCCATCGCCTATCGTCTGGGAGCCACGCCCGGCGGGACGGAACGGGCGTATCCACCATCCCGCCGGGGGGTGTAGCCGGGCTTGAATCCGTTGGGCGAGTGGCCGGCAAGCGGCTTCGATCCAAATCTTTGCGCGGCCACCGCAAGCGAAATCCCCTGGAAACCCTGTTGACGATGCCGAAAAGGATTTCAGTGGTATTTGAGATCTGGAGATCCAAATTTGACACAAACAGGATGGTTCCATGAGATCCATGACGGTAGGGAAAAGAATCGGGCTCACCACGGCGTCGTTGGTGGGCCTGACGGTGACCCTGGCGATCGCCTCGCTGGTCAGCATCGGGCGGCTGAGCGAAGGGATCCGAATCTTGCAAGTGGACTCGATTCCGGGGCAGTATGCCTCCGGGGAGATCGTCGCGCGGGCGAACGCCGTGCGGGTGAAGATGAATGCCGAACTGATCAGCGTTCTGGCCAAAAAAGAGGACGAAGCCGCGCGCCGGCAGGCCGAGACCGCGGCAGCGCTGAAGCAGCTCGAAGAGATGATGCGCGACTACGAGCGGACGATCACCCTCGAGGAGGACCGCCGGATGTTCGGCGAACTGGATGCCGCGCTGGCCCGCTGCGTCCGGTCCATCGAGGCGGTGCGCGCGACGATCCGGACATCGGGAAGCGAGCAGGCCTTGGCGCAATACCGGAGCGAAACCGTTCCGGCTTTTGACGCTTTGAACGAGCTGGCCGGGCGGATGGCGGAGTGGAATCAGTCCCAAGCGCGCAAGAATGCCGGCGAAGCCGCGGCAGCCGCCACGGCGGCGAAGACCTGGAATTGGACGGTGGCCGTGATGAGCATCTTCCTGGGCGCCGGCCTGTCGCTGTTTCTGGTGCGGAGGCTGAGCGCTCTCCTCAAGCAGGTGGCGCGGGATCTGGACGCGGGCGCTGGGCAGGTAGCCAGCGCGGCGGCGCAGGTTTCGGCCAGCAGCCAGTCGATGGCGCAGGGATCCTCCGAGCAGGCGGCATCGCTTGAGGAGACGTCGGCCTCCTGCGAGGAGATCAACTCCATGGCGCGCAAGAACACGGAGAACGCTTCCCAGGCGGCGAACCTGGTGCGGGAGTCGCAAAAGGAGTTCAATGAAACCAACCGGTCGCTCGAACAGGCGATGGCGGCCATGGGGGAGATCCACGCGCAAAGCGGAAAGATCTCGAACATCATCAAGACCATCGACGAGATCGCTTTCCAGACCAACATCCTGGCGCTCAACGCGGCGGTCGAGGCGGCGCGGGCCGGCGAGGCGGGCATGGGCTTCGCGGTGGTGGCCGACGAGGTGCGGAGCCTGGCGCAGCGTTGCGCGCAGGCGGCCCGGGATACGGCGCAACTGATCGAGGAATCCATCGTCCGCTCGAACGACGGCAAGACCAAAGTCGACCAGGTGGCGGCGGCGATCCGGACGCTCACCGGGGAAGCGGGAAGGATCCAGGTGCTGGTGGAAGAGCTCAACCAGAGCAGCCAGGAGCAGGCGCGCGGCATCGAACAGATCGCCAAGGCGGTGACCGAAATGGAACGGGTCACGCAGAACTCGGCGGCCAGCGCCGAAGAGGGCGCCGCAGCCGCCGAGCAGCTCAATTCGCAATCCGCCGTGCTGCGGGAGATCGTCGGGCGTTTGACGGCGCTGGTGGAAGGCGGCGTCGCGGCCACCGATTCCCTCCCGCGCCTGGCGCAGGCGCGTTCCTGAATTGCGAAGGGGTTTGGCGGCAACCAGGCCCCACGGGGCCATTGCAGGCAGCGGGATTCGGCTTGCAGGCGGGGGGCGAAGCTGCCCGGCGATGGGCGCGGCAGTGGCCGGCGATCCGGAACACGCCGCGCGCCACCGGGCAAGGCGGCCGGGGCTTGACCGGCTCGGTCAGCCCGCCGCCAGGCCCCGGCGATGCGCCGCAACGTTGCGGCACGGACCGCATCGCCCCCGCGGACGCCGGGCAATGGAACGGCCGGCGTTGGCCGCCATCACTGCCCGGTGAGCGCGGCCAGAATCCGGGCGGCGGCCTGCTTGCCGCCTTCTCCGTTCTCGCCCGGAGGACCGGTGCAGCCCGGGCAGCCGGATTCGCAGGGACAGGCCGCGATCAGCTCGGCCGTCTGCTGGAGCAGCCGCTCGCGCAGCCGGAAGAGCGG
>CAKZVG010000335.1 GCA_937921835.1 uncultured Bryobacteraceae bacterium
ACGGGACCCGGAAGAGCGGCTTCCGGTTTTGGTCTTCCTCCATGGTGGCGGGAATTTTTCGGGTTCCAACGCTCAGCCGCTGGATGACTTCCTGAAGGTGACGAATGGCGGCCCGGCCTACGACGGCGCCCGGCTCGCCGCCCGCGGACGGGTGCTTGTGGTGACGCCCAACTACCGCCTGGGCGCCCTGGGCTTCCTGGCGCACACCGTCACAGGGTCGAAAGAAAGCGGCAACTTCGGCATTCTCGACCAGCAAGCCGCCCTGGCATGGGTGCAGCGCAACATCGAGGCCTTCGGCGGAGATCCGGCGCGCGTGCTTTTGTTCGGCCAATCCGGCGGCGCTTACGACGTCTGCATCCACCTCACCAGTCCATCCTCGGCGGGACTGTTTTCACGCGCCCTCATGATGAGCGGCGTCTGCTACGCCCATCCCCTGCCGTTGATGGAAGACTACACCCGCCGGTTTCTCAGCGAGATGGGTTGCGCTGGCTCGGGCGATCCCCTGGAGTGTCTGCGCCGCATCGAGGATCCTCGCAAACTCGTGCTCGCATCTTCCGCGCAGCCCAGGGGGCTGGGATCTTTCAGCCTCCATCCCTACGTGGATGGCATCCTCCTGCCCGGCTCCCCGGCTCTCCGGATCCAGACCGGGGCGCACCATCGCGTTCCTTTCGGGATCGGCTCCACCTCCGCCGAGTACGCCCACCGGTTTGAAAACGTAACGGAGGCTACCTATGTCGCCGTCCTCGCTCAGGCGCTTGGCCTGCCCCTGAACAGCCCTGTCCTGCGTGAGATCCTCGAGGTTTACCCCCGCCCGGCTTACCCAAGCGCCCGCGAACTGGTGGTGGACGCGGTGACCGACCGGAACCTCACGTGCAGCTCGCGCGCCATCGCTCGCGCGGTCTCGCAGAACCAGTCCGAACCGGTCTACCGCTATCATTTCCGGCAGACCCTTTCGACGCCGCTGCGCAGCGGCGATGGCCCTTACCACGCCTCCGATCTTCTCTACCTCTTTCAGCACATGACGGGCGAGGTCTTCGAAGCCAGCGACGACGACCGGCTGGTCGAAAAACACATGCTCGAGTACTGGACCCGGTTCGCCGCGCAAGGGGATCCGAACGGCGCGGATCTGACGTTCTGGCCGCGTTTCGCCTCCAGTTCGCGCGAACCGTTTCTGATTCTCCAGCCCCAGCCCGAGACCGGCGAGGATCTGAAGCGCGAGGCGTGTGATTTTTGGGAGCAGGTGAGCCAGCGTCTCTCGCGGACGGACGCGCCAGCGGCCACGGCGGGTTCCCGGACCTGGACCACCCTGCTCACGCCGGCAGGCTCCTCGGCCTATGACCCCGAGATTCTCGCCCTGCCGGACCAAACCCTCGTTTCCTGGCAGGATGAACAGGGCCGCATCTGGCTGGCGGAGGCGGATCTTCAAACCAACGCTCTTCGGGATGCGCGGGTCGTCGCAACGAACGCCGCCCCGCTCTTGCAAACTTTCAATGGTCCCGAGTTTGGCCTCGACCGCGACGGATGGGCGATCTACTACACCCGGCGAAGCCCGGCGGGCGCCTATGAAGCTGCCCGGATGCGAATCCGCGATGGCGTTCCGCGGCTGGACATCGTGCCCGGCGGAGAACTCTTTTCGCCACTCCCGACGCAGAACCCACAAGCCGCCTCGACCCGCCTGCTTGCTCTGCGGCCGGCGGCCGCCGCCTGGGCTACGGCGGTATGGCTGGATCTGACCGCGCCGGAGCAACGGCACGAAATCCTTTCCGTCCCGCAGCGCACCGCCGCCGATTTGCGCTGGATCCAGGGCACCTTGAGTTTCCTCACCAGCAACCATCCCCGACATCCGGGAGCGCTTACGCTGGTGGATACCGCGACCGGCGTCGTCACCCGGATCGCCTCGCCCATCGGCGCGCTCGACATGCCCTACGGCTGGAAAGCGCCCGAAGCGGGCGGCGCGCTGCAAGCGCTGGTCATGGTTGACGACAAGCAACTCCAGGTTTGGCGCCAGCACGACACTGGCTGGCAGTTGCTGCTGACGCTCGATTCCCCCGAAGCCGCGGCCGGCTATCCGTACCTTGGCTCGCCGGAGCCGTTCACCGCCAACGGGCGCTCTTTCGTGAGCATGATTGTATCCAACCGGCGCGAGGTGATTCCGGGCCAAACCGACCAGCATGTCTGGATCGCCAGTCTGGATCCCGCCGCGCCGTTCGCCACGCGCTGCGACGACGGCGAGCCGGGACCGCGCACCCGGGTGGATCCGGAAGCGGCCGCCCGCGACGGTTTCGCATCGGTCTTTTACTACACCATGGAGCCGCGGACCTCGCGGATGTTTGTCTGCCGGACGGCGCTTCCCGATTGATAGGAGATCGCGGGCGGCAGGTTAATTCTGCGCGCGCTGGCGTTCATAAGGCTGCTTGAGGTACCTGGCGGCTTCCTCGAGCGCGCCCTGCGTGTTGTCCTTGGTGCGCAGCGCCTGGTTGTATTCATTCACCGCGCGCTCGCGCTGCCCGGTGAGGTCGAAGATCTTGCCCAGGTTGATGTGCGACCAGACTTCCGTCCACTTCGGTTCCAGGTCGCCGTTGAGCGCCTCGCGGAACTCGTTGGCCGCCGACTGGTAGTTGTTTTGGAGGAAAAACACCTCGGCCACGCGGTAGTGCGCCAGGGAACTGTTGCGGTTCACTTCGAGCGCCCGCTGGTACTCCTTGAGCGCCTCGCCGAATTCGCCCAGTTCGGCAAACTGCTCGCCGCGCCGGATGGCAACCGCCACTCGCATGCCATCGTCGTAGCGCAGCACTTGATTGTTCGGATCGATGGTGATCTTGGTCGGCTTGCCGAAGGTCTCGACCACGAACTCCGACGAGGTCCCCACCACCTCAATGCGCTTCTGTTCGGGATTGCCCTCGGTCTCGATTTTCAGATCCACCGGCATCCGGAACAGGTCCAGATCCTGCGAGACCTTGCCCATCACGCGGAAGCCCTTCTGGGTGCGGAAGACGGTGTACTCCATGTCGAACTGCGGCGCGCCGGTGGAGTTGATCCATTGCTGAAAGAAATAGCCAAGCTGTTGGTTGGCCGCCGCCTCGGCCGCCTGGCGGAAATCCTCGGTCGAGATGCTCTTCCAGGCGTACTTCTCCGGAATCGCCTTCACCGTCTTCTTGAATGCCTCGTCGCCGATTGCGAAGCGGAGCATGTTGAGCACCGCGGCGCCCTTGCCCGCCGTCGCCGCCCAGAATTCGGGCGAGTAGTCTTCCAGACGCCCCGCCTGGCCGAGGGGCGGTTCGTCCACCGTCAGCGCCTCGACGTAGATGTCGCGCAGTTCGGCCTCCATCGCGCCCGCGCCGTTCAGGTGTTCGAGCCAGAGGACCTCGGAATAGCGCGCCATGCCGTTGGTGATCCAGAGGTGATTGCGCGTGACGGGCGAAACCAGACCGCCCCACCACTGCCGCGCGATCTGGTTGGCCAGCAGGCGCTGATTCACCTGGCTGCCAATGCCGCGCGGCGACAGAAACAGAATGCCGGGGCCGGAATAGCCGTTGGGCGTGCCGCTCTCGGTCTCGACCACGCTAAGGCTGGCGGAAGGCGGCAGACCGTACATTTCGGTGAAAAACGCCATCAACTTTCTGATTTCCTCGCCATAGGCGCCGGCCATATTGGCGCGTTCACCGCGGAAATAGAAGGTGGCGTTTCCGGAGCGGACGCCGTCTCCCTTCACCACCGCGATGCTGCCGGGAAACGCCGGGTTGGTGAAGTCGCCGGCGCCGAGCGTCCGGTAGCCCTCCGGCGCTTCCACCGCGATGTTGGCCGTGTAGCGATCCGCGGTGTAGTCGTGCACCGGGAACCAGCGCGCCGGATACATCAGATACGAGTACTCGGGATTGATGGAAGCGAACTTGATCCCATACACGGGCGAGTCGGCTTCGGCTCCGGTGAGGCGGCCGTCGTAGTCGAAGACCAGAGTGGCGGCGGCGCCTTTCACCGCCGGCGTCGGCAGGTTCACGGTGATGCTGGAGTCCTGGCGCGAGCGCGAGGCGGGAACCGGCTGGCCGTCTCCCGTGGTGACGCGGGCTACGTTCAGGCTGTTGTGAAGCTCAAACACGATCGAAGAGACGCTGTCGTCGACGGGAACGAAGCGGACCTGCACGTTGGCGGTCAGCGATTGCGTGTTGGGATTGACGCTGGCTTTGATGATGTAATGCTCGACGTCAATCCGGCCGCGGCGCTCCTGCCCGGGCGCGCCCACGGCGCCCGCCAGCATTACAAGTGC
>CAKZVG010000336.1 GCA_937921835.1 uncultured Bryobacteraceae bacterium
CGCCTGGTCCCGTTGCCGGGGAAGGCATTGCCTGGCCCTTGGCGAAACTCTCGCCGCCAGCGGCGCAGAACGTTGGGGTTCACCTCCAACGCCCGGGCCGCTTCCGCGATCGAAATCCCGTGTTCCCGCCGCCGCACCGCGGCCGACTTGAATTCCTTCGTGAACTGCCTACGAGGCAATCCCATGACTCAATTCTCCATTCAATGGATTCTGAGTCTCAACCGTTTGTCTCAAAAATGGGGACAAGTCCAAACCCTCGTGACAGACACTTAAAAATCCGATTGCGAAGCGCGGGCTTCGACCCAGCACTTCATCGGCGTGCTGGAGTAGCCGTTGCTGATTTTCATCGAAATGACGCTGCTGGACCAAGGGGTTCACACCTGCCGGGCCACCGTGCGCGAGACGCTGAAGACTCACCAGGTGGTCACCTCGGTGCTGCCGACGGCCGATGACCGGGAACTGCACATCTGCGGAGGCTCGACGGCCGAGCCGGCGCCTCAAGTTCTGTACGGGAAGCTTGGGGCGCCGGGGGAGACCCTCCGCCCGCAGAGGCGTTGGGTGGCCGTGTGAAGACTTGCTGGAAATAGTGATTGAAAAATGCGCAAGCCCTTGTTTTCAATCTCCGTTTCAAAGAACCGCGGAAGTTGGGTTAACAGTCATCTTGGAGGTCGAAGCTCGTCTCTCCCAGGCAGTTCCCGTCAACATCGTGCGCACGGTCACCGAGAATAGCCGGACACTGAAGTTCCCAAGCCATGGTTTTGAGAATGAGGAATGCGACCCCGGGTGGCCAAGTCAGAATCGGCGGGGCGGCTTTCGCCGCCCTCGCCCTGGTCTGGCTCCGGAGTCGGCGCTCGGGTTGCATCCCTGCATTGCCCTACCCTCCGCACCGGTCAGCACCAGTGTAGGGGCCGCCGCGCCCGGCGCCCGGCGTCCGGGAGTCTGCGTTCCGGCGGGTTTGAGATGGTCCGGCGAACGCCCGCGGGACGAATCAGCCGGCCCCCAGCCAGGCCGCGATTCTCTCCGGCCACTCGCGCGGTTCGGCGCCGCACTGGAGCGTGAAACGCCCCTCCGCGCCGGCCTGGCGATAGATTCTCGCGGTCCAGGCGAGTTCCGCCTCCGCCGCCGCGGATGGTGCGGGGCGCCGCCGCGAGTCCTCGGGGTCGAGGACCAGCAGATCCCGGGGGGCGATCGCTGCGTACACGTCCCGGACTTCGTAGGCGGAGATGACGCCCGGCAGAAACAGGCTGACCGGATGCCGGTGGTGCGGGTCGTCCACCAGCGAGCGGTAGGAGAGCAGTCCGCCGATGGCGATTGTCCGGCGGATGCGCGGCTCAATGGCCGCCGCGCAGGCCGCAAGGAGCGCGCCCTCTCCCAGGCCAAGGACCGTCCACTCACCGCCAACCGCGGCGCCGGGCGCGGCCGCCAGGAGATCGCGCAGGCGCTGTCCGAACAGCGGGCGGCCCATCTCGAGCGCGCGGTAGGCGAAGAAGTCGTCCCAGGAGTAGGCAACCTTCTTGTGCGGCAGGTGAGGCGCGGTGGCGCTCCAGCCGCGGAGGCTGATTTCGACCACGCGATATCCGGCGCGCGCAAGCGGACCGGCCACGGCCTGGAGGTCCGCAGCCGTTGGGGCGACGGCCAGGATCGTTCCGCCGGAGCCGTCGCCGGTGACGCGCACCGGAACCTGGATCCCGGGTTCCTTTTCGATGGGCGCCGCCTTCGTCAGATCGAGGATCTTGGCGCGAATCGACGCTTGATAGCGGCGGGCTGCCGCCGCGCCTCTGGGTAAGGGAAGCCGGGGTGCGATCCGGTCCGCGAGTTTCCGGTTGAGCGTGACCACGGTTTCGCCGCCCAGAGAAACCGAGACTTGCCCCGAAGGTGTGCAGAACAGTTCCTCGTCCGGCGCCGCCACGGCCGGTTGCCGGCTGGGCAGGCCCGCCTTCAACCACTTGCACAGGAATTCGACGCCTGCCGCCCGCAGTTCCGCATTGAGGCCGTGCGTGTCGTCGGTCTCGGCCATGGCGGCGGCGCCTTCGGCTCCGAGAATCGCGTAGATGCGCCGGACCTGGCCGAAGGTTTGGCGAGCGCCCTCGATGGGAACGTAGTCGCGCAAGGCGGAGCCCACCAGGAGCGGACGCGGAGCGAACGCCGCCAGCAACTCGGGATGATCGATCCCGTGCTCGAGGGTCCGGAAGAGGATCTGCTCCGGGTCGGCTATCAGGAGCGCCTCGGACTTGTGCCGGAAGGACGCTACCGCGCAGGCGGAGAAGGCGGCCTTGATGCGCGCATCGAAAGCCGCGAATTGCAGCGTCTGCATCCCGCCGCCGGACTGGCCGGCCATGGCGATGCGGTCTTTGTCCACGTCGGGCCGCGATTCCAGATAGTCGATGGCGCGCACCGCGTCCCAGAGCAGGTAGTGCATTAGGTTCAGCCCGAGCAGATAGCAGACCGAGCCGAGGACAAAGTGCTCCGGAGTGCCGGGGCCGAAAGCGGAGCGCTTCCGGTCCGGATCCCAGAACTGTAGCCGCTCGCCTTGTCCGATGGGATCCCAGATCAGCGCCACGAATCCGGCGCGGACCAGCTCGATGCAGAAGCTTTGATAGGAGGCCGATGCCTTGCCGTTGTGACTGTGGCCGGGTGGAAAAATCACCGCCGGCAGGCGGCCGGATGGAGCCGCGGGCCGGTACAGGTTCGCGGTAACGTAGAAGGCCGGCCGGCTCTCGAAGAGGAGTTTCTCGACCGCGTAGTCCTCGCGCGCGAGCGTCGCCACGAGGCGCGGATTGAGCGGCGTCCTGCCAGGGAAAGCGCCCCACATCGCGGCCAGCCGCGCGCGCACTTCGTTCCGCAGAGCCGCGACCTGTCCGGCGGTCCGTATGCCGTCGAAGCGGGCCTGGCGGCGGGCATCCAGGGCTCGCAGGGAGGCCATGGTGTAGTCCCACAGCATGGTGCCCGCGCCGGCCGGCGCCTGACCGGCGGCTGGCCAGCCGAGCGGCAAAGCAAGGAACTCACGCCGTTTCATGGATTCGACTCCCAACCGGCACATCGTCATTCCCGCCCACACGCGGCGCCGCCGCCCGCGCCTGCCGGGCTAGAACCGCAGCTTGCCCGAGATGTTGATGGTGCGCGTGCCGGAGGCGTTGGTGATGGTCCCGAACGTCGCCGGGTTGTCCATGTTCAGCGCCGGGTTGCTGAA
>CAKZVG010000337.1 GCA_937921835.1 uncultured Bryobacteraceae bacterium
CATCTTCAACGAACCCATCAAGCAACTCACCAACGCCATTCAGGAGTATCATTATTTGCCCCACCGGGGAGTGGCCATCGATCCCTGGGCCAACGCGATCTGCCATCACGACGGCTGGGCGGGCGGCGACGAGGATGGCCAGCCGTACGTCGAGCAGCACGAGGTCAATCCGCTGCGCAAGCTGATGAACCCGCTGCTGGTGACCGGCGATCCGGAGTGGGCCGATTACACGCTCGAGGTCAAGGTGCGTCCACTTTCGTTCGACGACATGGCGGGCATCGCCTTCCGCTACCGCACCAACCGGCACTACTACCTTTTCGCGCTCACCGGCGGCAAGCGCGCCGTGCTGCGCCTGCGGCTGCCCGAGGAGAAACAGTTCCGGATCGCGGAGTGGAAGGAACTGGGCGAGGCGCCGTTCCCTTACGACGTGAAGCGCTACTACGCGCTGAAGGTGGAGAACGACGGTCCGCGCATCCGCGCCTCGATCGACGGCAAGCCGCTCATCGAAGCAAGCGACGGGGAAATCCTGAAGGGCAAGATCGGCGTCACCTCGAACATACCGGCGCGCTTCACGGATGTGCTGGTCACGGCGTCCGAAGCCGCCGGAGAGCGCATCCGGCGCGCCATCGCGGCGCGCGAGGCCGAACTCGAACGCCTGCGGGCCGGGAATCCGAAGCCGAAACTCTGGAAGAAGTTCGATACTCCGGGCTTCGGCGCGGGCCGCAACGTGCGCTTCGGCGACCTGGACGGCGACGGGCAGCACGACATCCTGATCGCGCAGAACGTGCGGAAGGTGTCGCGGAACTCCTTCGACCACATCAGTTGCCTCACGGCGGTGACGCTGGACGGGAAAGTGCTCTGGCAGATCGGACGGCCCGACCCCTACAACGACGTTCTGGCCAACGACACGCCGTTCCAGATTCACGACCTCGACGGCGACGGCCGCAACGAAGTGGTGCTGGTGAAGGATTTCAAGATCCAGGTCCTCGACGGCCGGACCGGCCGCCTGAAGCAGTGGGTGTGGATGCCCGAAGCGCCGCGGGACAACAAGGAACGGCCTTACGAAATGGAAGTGGGCGATTCCATCTACTTCGCCGACTTCTCCGGCCGCGGGCAGGCGCGCGAGATCCTCATCAAGGACCGCTACCGCACCTTCTGGGTGTTCGACGACAAGCTCAAGCTGCTCTGGTCCGGCCAGGGCAACATCGGCCACTTTCCGTATTCGCTCGACACCAACGGCGACGGTCGCGAGGAACTCGCCATCGGCTACTCGATGTGGAGCCCGGACGGGAAGCGTCTGTGGTCGCTCGACGGCCAGCTTTCCGAGCACTCCGACGGGATCGTGCTCGGCAACTTCAGCGGGGACCCGCGGCGCGCCGTGCGCGCCTACCTGTTCGCCAGCGACGAAGGCTTCCTCATGACCAGCCTGAAGGGCGAGGTGCTGGCGCGCGCGCGCGTGGGCCACACCCAGAGCCCCAGCGTGGCGCGCTACCGGCCGGACCTGCCCGGCTTGCAGTTGATGACCATCAACTTCTGGCGCAACCCGGGCATCGTCACGCTGTTCGATCACGACGGCCGCATCCTGGCGCAGGGCGAGCCGATTCACACCGGCAGCCCGATTCTGCCCGTCAACTGGCGCGGCGACGGGCAGGAGTTCGCCATGCTCTCGGCGAATGCCAAAGAGGGCGGCATGATCGACGGCCAGCTTCGCCGGGTGGTCGTCTTCCCCGACGACGGCCATCCCGATCTCGCCTTCAACGTCCTAAACCTCACCGGGGACGAGCGCGATGAGATCGTGGTGTGGGACGCGCGGCGCGTCTGGATCTACACCCAGGACCGCCCCTTCAGCGGAGCGCGCATCTATGCGCCCGTCCGCAACCCGGACTACAATGAGTCAAATTACCGGTGCAACGTCTCTCTGCCCGGCTGGAAGGAACACAAAGCCCGATGATCCTGATACGAACGGCGCTTCTCGCCGCAGCTGCGGTTGCGCTGGCTTGCGCGCAAGCGGTCCCGCGGGTGGTCTGGAAGCACTTGAGCACCAAGAACGGCGACCTGGCGGCGCCCAACAGCGGCAAACAGCAGACCGCCAGCGCCGTGTTCGACATCGACAAGGACGGCGTCAACGACTTCGTCATCAGCGAGCGCACCGCCGCGCCCGCCGTGGTCTGGTACCGCCGCACGGGGAAGGGCTGGGACCGCTACGTGGTGGAAGCCGAGGCGCTGCGCATCGAGGCCGGCTCGGCGTTTCATGACATCGACGGCGACGGCGACCTGGACCTGGTGCTGGGCGGCGACAGCGGATCGAACGGGGTGTGGTGGTGGGAGAACCCGTATCCGGATTTCGATCCGGCCAAGCCCTGGCGGCGCAGGAGCATTAAGGCGTCGGGCGCCAACAAGCACCACGACCAGATGTTCCTGGACGCCGACGGCGACGGGCGGGCGGAACTGATCTTCTGGAACCAGGGCGCGCGGACGCTGTTTCTGGCGCGCATCCCGCCGGAGCCGCGCAAGGCGGGCGCCTGGCCGCTGACTCCCATCTACACCTACTCGTCCGACAGCGAGATGGAGCAGCGCGGATCTCCGGCCGGCTTCCGGGGCGTCAACGAACACGAAGGGCTGGCAAGTTGCGACGTGGACGGGGACGGCAAGCCGGACATCGTCGGCGGCGGGCGCTGGTTCAAGCACGTCAAGGGAGACGAATACGCCGTCAACCTTATCGACGCCAGCTACAGTTTCTCCCGCTCAGCCTGCGGGCAGCTTATCCCCGGCGGGCGGCCCGAGGTGGTGCTGGTGGTGGGCGACGGGCTTGGCCCGCTGATGCTCTACGAATGGGTGAAAGGCACCTGGAAGGGGCGCAGACTGCTGGACGTTGACAACGGGCACAGCCTGGACCTGGTGGAGTTTTACAAAGACGGCCACCTGGATATCTTCGCCGCCGAGATGCGCCTGAACGGAGGGAATCCGCAAGCCAAGGCGTGGCTGCTGCTGAACGACGGCAATGGGAACTTCAAGACCACGGTCATCGCCGAGGGCTACGGCAATCACGAATCGAAAATCGCGGATCTGGACGGCAACGGCACGCTCGACGTGCTGGGGAAACCGTACAACTGGGAAACGCCGCGTCTCGACATCTGGCTCTCGCAGCCAGCCAGGTGAAGCCATGGACGGCAAGGTCGAAGTCCAGTTCAGCTTGCAGGCCGGAAGGCGGACCATCGACGCTTCGGCGCGCGTGCCCACGGGGCGCGTTCCGCTGGTGCAGATCATTCCGGTGATCCACGGGATCGCGTCGGCGCTGGCGCAAGCGGGAATCGAAGACGTCCAGGAAGAGGGAAAGACCGTGTCCTGCCGCGCGGGCTGCGGGGCCTGCTGCCGGCAGGCGGTGCCGGTGACCGAAGCCGAGGCGCAGTACCTGGCGGCGCTGGTGGAGTCGCTCCCCGCCGCCCACCAGGAAGAGGTCCGGGAGCGGTTCCGGGAGGCAATCGGGCGCGTCGAGGCGGCCGGTTTCGGCCACAAGATGCGCAATCTGGGGGACTACGGCGAGGACGAGCGTTTCCGGATCTGCTTGGACTACTTCCACCTGGGAGTGGCGTGCCCGTTTCTGGAGGACGAGTCGTGCAGCATCCACCCTTACCGGCCGGCGATCTGCCGGGAGTATTCCGTCACTTCGCCGGCCGCACTCTGCGCGAACTGCAACCCGGACGAGATCGAACGGGTACCCATCTACGCGCGGCCCACGCGGGCGCTGGCCGGAATGCTGAGCGAAGCGGAGCCGGCCGACGCCTTCATGCTGCCTCACATGAACCTGATTTACGCCTTGGAATGGGCGGAGGGACATCTGCCCGAGGAGCCCCGGAGCACGGGACCGGAACTGCTGCGGAGGTTTCTGGAGCGGCTGTCGAATTCCGTTGGAGCCAACGAGCCGCAAGCCCCCGCGCCGCGGAAATGAAAAGGCCCGCCTGGTTCGCAAGCGGGCCTGTCGTCACCTGGAGACCGGCGTGCCCGGCGGCTAGACCGTCTGCTGCGCCCGGTGGCGGCTCAGGATTTCGGTCATCTGATCCTTGAGCCGCAGTTTCAACTTCTTCAGCCTGACTTCCTCCATCTTCTCGTGCTCGGAGAGATGGGGCCGCGCCTCCAACTCCTCCACCTGACGTTTGAAAAGCGCATGCTGATCGGCCAGGCGGCGGAATTCTTCGTCGGTTGCCATCAGATGCGCTTTGAGTTCATCGAGAGTGCTTCTCTCCATTTCCTGGGGTCCCTCCTTCGCGGAGGACGCCCGCCGGGCCGGGTGGGGCAACGAGATCGGGTGGCTCGGTGGGTGCGCTCCGGTGAGTTCATTCTCAGAATGACGAGGCCCGGCGCCGGGGCCAGCCTTCATCTGAACAGTAACATGATCGTCATGGGGCGTCAATCGAGGATTGGTACTACACGGACCATCCGGCCCGGGGCCCGCCGCCGCCTCTAATTCTTCCGAATCCGCTGGCAGGCCTCCGCCGCGCCAGTGGGGTCGACCGCCGCGGTCCCCTCCTCGATGTGCTGGATCCGGCCCGCGGTGTCGATGACGAACGTGGTGCGGTTGGCGACTCCGCGTTCCGGCACCAGCACCCCGTACTCGGCCGAGACCTTGCGCATGAAATCGCTCAGCAGCGGGTAGCTCGCCTTGAGATGCTCTTCCGCCCAGTGCCGCAGGGTGGGCGCGTTGTCCGTGCTGATCCCGAGCACCTGCGCGCCCGCCGTATCGAAGTTGGCGATGCCGGCCTGGTAAGCCGTCAGCTCCTTGGTGCACCCGCCCGTGAACGCGGCCGGGAAAAAGGCCAGCACGACCGTCTTCTTGCCCCGGAACTCGGAAAGCGAGATGGGTTTCCCGGTGGAGGAGGGCAGGGTGAAATCGGGGGCCATGTCCCCAACTTTCAGATGCGTTTTCCCGGCCGGCTTCTGAGCCGGCGCGGCCAGCGCGGCGCCGATGCCCGCGCAGGCAAGCCTTCTGCTGATTGTCATCATTGGTATCCCTCTGGGAGAACCGGCCCTGCGGTCCCCTGGGCGAAAGCGTAGCATCCGGAGCGGGTCAACAGCAAGCCGCGGCCGCCGCCCGCCCCTTGACACGCTCCGCGTTTGGACGTAGTCTAAACTCGTGCTTACGGAGAAGGTCATCGCGCTGCTGCGGGAGCACGGCATTCAGCCGACGCCGCAGCGCATCGCGGTGGCGCAAGGCGTACTGGGAGACGGCACGCACCCGTCCGCGCAGCGGGTTTGGGAGCGGGTGAGGCGCCGCCGCCCCGCCGTATCGAGGGCGACAGTCTACAACACCTTGAACCTGTTCGCCGCCAAGGGACTGCTGAAGGTTCAGGCGCTGAGCGAAGGAACCGTGGCCTTCGATCCGCACGTGGCGCCGCACCATCATTTCATCGACCGGGAAACGGGCGCCATTTTCGACGTGCCGTGGGATGCGGTTCAGGTTTCCGGTCAAGCCTCTTTGGCGGCGTTCGAGGTGCAGGAATACCAGGTCGTCATGCGGGGCAGGAAGCGCCGCCGGGCGTAACGCGGCGCGGCGGCGCGATGCGCTTTGATGGCAACGGCATCGGTGCGGCGGGCCGGGGCGCCTGCTATAGTGTGTCCCATGTGGGCACGTCCGGTGTGGTTTGCGATGGCGGTCTTGCCGCTGGCGGCGCAGGCGCCGCCGCTCGAGGAACTCAAGCAGGCAGCGGCGGAGATGATCGAGGCGCGCGCCAAACTGACCCAGGAGATCGTCGATTCGCTGTTCAGCTTCGCCGAACTGGGCTACCAGGAGTATGAATCCGCGGCGTATGTGACCGGGGTCCTCGAGAAGGCCGGCTTCCAGGTCACGCGCGGCGCGGCCGGCATGGACACCGCCTTTATCGCTACCTGGGGCAGCGGCAAGCCGGTGATCGGGCTGATGGCCGACATCGACGGGCTTCCGGAAACCTCGCAGAAGCCGGGCGTGGCCTATCACGCTCCGCTCATTCCCAACGGTCCCGGCCACGGCGAAGGCCACAACGCCGGACAGGCGGTGAACGTGACCGCGGCGCTGGTGGTAAAGGAACTGATGCAGAAGTACAAGATCCCGGGCACCATCCGCGTGTACCCGGGCGTCGCTGAGGAACTGATCGGCAGCCGCACCTACATGGTGAACGCGGGGCTGTTCCGCGATGTCGACGTGATGCTCAGCAGCCACATCGCCGCCGAATTCGGGACTTCGCACGGCGGACCGGCGAATCTCGGCCTGGTGTCCGTGCAGTTCACCTTCGAAGGCCGCAGCGCGCACGGAGCCTCCCCGTGGAACGGGCGCAGCGCGCTCGACGCCGTCGAGTTGATGAACATCGGCTGGAATTACCGCCGCGAGCATCTGCCGCTCGATCACCGCTCGCACTACATCATCACGCACGGCGGGGACCAGCCAAATGTCGTTCCGCCGCTGGCCAGCGTCTGGTACTACTTCCGCGAACGCAGCTATGAGCAGATCAAGAGCCTGCACGCCACCGGCTCGAAGATCGCGCAGGCGGCCGCCATGATGACCGATACCACGGTGAACGAGCGTGTGCTGGCCGCCGCCTGGCCGACTCACTTCAACCAGCCGGTGGCGGAAGCGCTCCAGGCCAACATCGAGCGCACCGGCATGCCGAAGTGGAGTGCGGACGACCTGAAGCTGGCGCGGGCCGCGCAGGCCGAACTCAAAGTGAAGCAGGAGGGGTTGCGGACCGAGGTGGCGAAGCTGGTCGCCTTCGACGGATCGCGGCCGAACGCGGGCAGCGACGACATCGCCGAGGTCTCCTGGAACGTTCCCACCGTGGTGCTGCG
>CAKZVG010000338.1 GCA_937921835.1 uncultured Bryobacteraceae bacterium
ACGCCGCCGCGGCGCGCGCCGGTTCCCTTCGCCGCTCCCTCTGCGCCACAATCGAGACATGAGAGACTGGAGCCTCATCGCGCGCGCCCTGGCGCCCGATCTTTCCCCCGCGGACGTCGAGCGCATTCTGCCACCCCTGAACACCCTCGAAGCCGCTTTCCGCCCGCTGACACCCACGCTCGCCGTCGAGACCGAGCCGGCGGTTCTGTTTCACATCGGGCCGGAGGACATCCGATGACCATCCTCCAAGCCGCCGCGCGCCTCCGCGCGGGAAGCCTCTCCAGCATGGAGTTGACGCAGAGCGCGCTCCAGGCCATTGCGCGCATCAACGGCCGCCTCAACGCCTTTCTCACGGTCACCGAGGATCAGGCGGTGGAAGCCGCGCTGCGCGCCGACGACGAGCGCTCGCGCGGCATCGACCGCGGGCCTTTGCACGGCATTCCGGTCGCTTTCAAGGACGTGTTCGCCACCCGGGGCGTGCGCACCACCTGCGGTTCGCCACTTTTTCGCGATCACGTCCCGGAGGCCGACTGCGCCGTGGTCGAGCGCCTCCTGGCGGCCGGCGCGGTCCCGTTGGGCAAATTGAACATGCATGAGCTGGCCTACGGCATCACCTCCAGCAACCCGCACTTCGGTCCGGTCCGCAATCCCTGGGATCTCGAGCGTATTCCCGGCGGGTCCAGCGGCGGTTCGGGCGCCGCCGTCGCCGCGGGCCTGGTCTTCATGGCCATGGGCAGCGACACCGGCGGCTCGATCCGCATCCCCGCTTCCTACTGCGGAACCGTGGGGCTGAAGCCCACCTCGGGCCGTGTCAGCCGCTTCGGCGTTCTGCCGCTGGACTTCTCGCTCGACCACATGGGGCCGCTGGCCCGCTCGGTCCGCGACGCCGCCCTCACGCTCAACGCCATCGCCGGCCACGATCCGCGGGATGCGAGTTCCAGCCGGGCGCCGGTTAAGGACTACCTGCCCGGCGAAGCGATATCGCTCCGCGGAATCCGCGTGGGAGTGCCGGACGGCCCCTTCTACCAACGCGCCACGGAGGAGGTGCGCGCCGCCGCCGCCGGCATGGCGCGAACCGCCGAATCGCTGGGGGCGGCCGTCACGCCCGTCCGGCTGCCCGACATGGAGGCGGTGAACGCGGTAGCCCGGATCATCCTGCTGTGCGAGGCCTCGGCGGTGATGGAGCAGCATGCCCTCGCCAACCGCGGCGCCTTCGGAGCGGACGTGATCGCGCTCATCGACCAGGGCCGGTTGATCCCCGCCACCGATTACATCAACGCGCAGCGCCTGCGGCGGGTTTACATCGAGCAGTTCCGCGAGGTGTGGCGGCAGGTAGACTGCCTGTTCACGCCGGCCACACCCATCAGCGCACCCAGGATCGGAGAAGCGGCGGTGCCCCTCGGCGGCGGATTGGAAGACGTGCGCCTGGCCTCCACGCGCTTCGTGCGCGGCATCAACCTCATCGGAGCGCCCGCGCTCTCGATGCCCTGCGGCTTCGATGCCAGCGGCTTGCCGCTGGGATTGCAAATCGTGGGGCGTCCATTCGAGGAGGGCCTCATCCTCCGGGTGGGCGCCGCGCTCGAAGACGCGACGGATTTCCAACTCCGCCGCCCGGCGCTCGCCTGAGCTGGACTGGCTTTACGCCACGCCCCACGGCGAGCGCATCGGCTTGCGCATCATGGCCCGCGCCGTCGCATTCCCGCGGATCGTCTCCGCCACCGGGTCCCACTCCACCGGCTCTCCGGTGCGGATGCAAAGCTCGGCGAGCTGGCTGATCATATCCGAGCGGAACGCGCTCTCGATGTCGTCCGCCACCGGAGCGCCCGTGCGGATGGCGCGGATCCAATCCTGATGATGGCCCGCCGTCAACGCCTGCTGGAAGCCCTTCGGAAGGCCCTCGGGGATCTTCTCGAGCGCGCTCGCGCGAACCCGCTTCTCGCCGGGGCCGATCACCGAATCTATCAGCGAGGCGGGCTGGGTGATGACCCTCCCGTAGTTGATGAGCACCCAGCCCTCGCTCCCCACGAACACCGCGCCGTTGGGCATGGTCCTCACCTCGGAGCCATCGCGCGCGCGGCCCCATACGACGGGCGGATGGGGCGCGTCCGGCAGTTCGTGATAGGTGGCGTTGTCCATGAAGTGCAACTCCAGGCCGTCCGCCCAGGTGCAGCGCACGTTCCACTGCCAGGCGCAGTCGTATAGTCCCTCGGTGGGGAACTGGCCGGAGCCTTCGTAGCGCAGCGGCGGGTCCTTGCGCCCCACCGCGTCGGCCCAGCGCTGAATCTGGTCAAGCGGATGCGCCGCCCAGTTGGCGATGTTGCCCAGCGTGTAGTCGGAGATGTTGAAAATGCCCCGCGGGTGGTCGGTCAGGCACCGGTCGGCGCAGAACGGTTTGGCGGGCGCGGGACCGAGCCAGGCGTCGTAATCGAAACCCTTGGGGATTGGAATCACCGGCGCCGCCGAGCCTCCGCGCGCCGACGCCGGGCTCACGCAGTAGATCCTGCACACCTCCCCGATGCGGCCGTTGAGGACCAGTTCGACGGCGTGTTTGGCCTCCGGAAAGGCGCGCAGCTCGGCCCCGTACTGGAAGACCTGGTTGTACTTGCGCGCGGCCTTCAGCGCCGCCATGTCCTGCTCGATGCTGACCCCCAGCGGCTTCTCGCAGTGCACGTGCTTGCCGGCCTTGAGCGACGGGATCAGCATCGAGACGTGCCAGTGATCGGACGACGCGATATAGACGGCGTCAATGTCCTTCTGCGCCAGCAGGTCGTGGAAATCGGAGTACATGCGGATGCCGCGGTTGGGCCGCCCCTGTGCGGCGTAGAGCTCTTCGAGTTCCGCCTTGGCGCCCAGGCGGCGGCTCTCCTGGGCGTCGCAGACCGCCACGATCACGGCGTTCTCAAACCACGGATACTGCCGGGCCTCAAACATCGCCCGCTGCCCGCTGGCGATGATTCCAACCGTCACACGGCCGCTTGGAGCGGCCGCACCGCGCCCCAAAGCCGCGGCGGGAACCGCCAGCGCCGCCCGTGCGAACTCTCTCCGGCTCGGAATCCGGTTGCTCAAAGTCAGCCTCCTGCGCTGCCAGTCTAGCGCACCGGGCAACGGCGAAAGAAGCGGTTCCGCCGCGCGGCTTCGAACCTGGCGGGCACGCCGGCTTCCGCGCCGCCGTCGTTGAGGACGATGACGCCCACGCCGGTTGCCTGACCAAGCGCCTGGTTCCGTGCCATCAAATACGGGCTCGAAAGCGGAATCGGTGGGTGAATTCGCAGGCTCTCCCGGCGTTTCAGCGCCTTTTTCCTTTCGCGTTCCCGGCGATATTCGATGGAAAGCGAGAGGAAGCAGCAGCCATCGGGAGGGTGACTTCCGTCTCGGCGAGCCTACCGCTGTCTCCTCGCTCGGGAGTGTCTTTCCCAACCACGAATGGCCGGTGTTCCGCGGGTTGGATGCATCCGCGGGTTATGACCATTTCGGATCGGGTGCGACGATTCACCGGTTTCTTTTACGGCGAGCGGCGCCCGCACTGCTCCCAACAACCAGCCGAGTCCATCGCGACTGCGATCAACATCGAGCCGCATCGCGGCCTGCGCGGGCGCCGCGCGAGTTTGCCGGAACCAGAATCAACCGACGGAGCCTGCTGAGGCGGGCGGAGGCGAACGGCGCGAAGCGGTCACCAGCGGCCGGATCGAGTTCACGCGCCGCCCGGCCAGCTTCGAGGCCGGACACGCGGGCCGGGCGCGCGATGGCGCGCCGCTCGGTCCGCTGCGAGCCGATGGCGCCCGGATGAACGCGTTCAAGCTGGCAGGCGCACCCATTGCGGCTTGACTGCCAGCGCTGGTAACGGCGCCCTATGCTATAGTCATGGCGATATCCGCGATCTTTGTGATACCTCATCCTGAAGCGATCGCGATTCGGCGGCCGCGCGGTTTGGGCATGGCCCGCGGATCTGGGGCGGAAAGGCGTAATGTGCTCCGGTGAGTGGTCCCGGCCTTCCGGCGGTCCGGTGGCTATGAGGGCAGGAAAGGATGGTGTCTGGTGAGTTCAAATCGACAGCCCGACAAAGAGCAGAAGGACAAACAGGCTTTTTCACGCCGCGGCTTCATCCAGGGTATCGGCGCCGGCGGCGCGATCGGCACGGGTCTTCTCGAGCGGGAAGCACAAGCCGCTCCGGCCGGAGTCATGGGCCCGGGCGAGATCCCGATCACTCTCACAATCAACGGGAAGCCGCAACAGCTTTCCGTTGAACCGCGGGTCACGCTTCTCGACGCGCTGCGGAATCGGTTGGACCTTACCGGCGCCAAGCGCGTCTGCGACCGCGGCACTTGTGGAGCCTGCACCGTCCTGATGGACGGCAAGGTCGTCTATGCATGCAGCATCCTGGCGGTGGACGCGCAAGGCAGACAAATCCAGACCGTCGAAGGACTGACGGCGGGCGCGCGCCCGCACCCGGTGGTCACGGCTTTCGTCAACCACGATGCTCAGCAGTGCGGCTTCTGCACGCCGGGCTTCGTGGTGGCGACGGCCGGTTTTCTCCAGCGCAACCCCAACCCCACCCCCCAGC
>CAKZVG010000339.1 GCA_937921835.1 uncultured Bryobacteraceae bacterium
TTGCACGCGGCGAGGACCCGCGGCGCGCCGCGCAAGCCGTCCGGATTCTGCCGGGCAACGCCACCTACCGCCTGCGTCTGGCTGGGCTGCTGGACGCCGCGGGCGACGCGGCCGGCGCCCGGCGGGCCTGGATCGGCGCGCTGCGGCTGAACCCGCGCGAGTCCAAGGCCTGGATCGGCCTCGGCCTCCAGCTTGAGGCCGAGGGCGATCCGGCCGCGGCCGAGCGCCATCTGCTCGAGGCGGCCCGGGCCGACCGCCAATTCCTGCCGGCCTGGTCGCTGGCCGGCTTCTACCTCCGGCGGCAGCGGGAAGCCGAGTTCTGGCGCTGGGCCAGGGAGGCCGCGCGCATGGCGCCCGGGGACGGGACGCCCGTGTTCCGGCTGCTGTGGCGCGCAAGCGGCGAGCCGCGCGAGATCTTCGAACGCGGGCTGCCGCGCGAACCGGACGTGATGCGGCGCTACCTCGCGTTCCTGGTGACGGAGGGCCGGGCCGAAGGCATCGCGGCGCCGGCGCTATGGCTCGCCGGACAGGGAGTGCGGGACGACGCCCCGTTACTGCTGAACGCCTGCGACATTCTCATCTGGAACGGCGACATCGGGGCCGCGTTGCGCTTGTGGTCGGAGCTGTCCAAGCGCGGCCTGATCGGGCTGGCGCCGCCGCGTCCCGAGCAGGACCTGGTGGTGAGCAATGGCGGCTTCGCCAGCGATCCCGTCACGCGCGGCTTCGACTGGCGGCTGCACCCGCCCGAGGGAGTGTCGCTGTCGCTCGGCACGGGCGCGCCCCGCTGGCTGCGGGTCAGCTTTTCCGGGCGCCAGCCGCAGGTCTGCGAACCGCTGAGTCAGGTGCTCGCGGTGCGAGGGGGACAGCGCTATCGGATCCGGTTCCGTTACCGCACCGAAGGCATCCGTTCGCCCGGATTGCGCTGGGTGGTGCGGGAGATGCCCTCCGGCCGCGACCTGACGGAAGCCTCGCCGGAACTGACCGGCGCCATCGAGACCGAGGCCGAGGTCGTCTTCCGCGCACCCCGGGACGCCCGCGCCGTGCGCCTGGTGCTGCTCTGCCGCCGCGTTCCTGGCGCCACCCGCGTCGAGGGCGCCCTCTGGCTGACCGCGTTCGAGAGCGTTTCCGGGCCCTGAACGCCGCGGCGGACGCGCGCCGGAGGGCAGATGCGGCGGGCGGCGCCCCCCACGGCCACTGGCTCGTGGTTCTCGCGCGCTCCAGAGGTGACTACGGCGGTCTGACGGCCGCTTACCTGGTCACGGTGAAGATCACGTTCCGGGTGAAGGCGTCCGCGCTGTAGGCGCCCAGGTCTTCCGGGCCGCGGATCAGCTTGCCCTCGATCTCCAGGTTTTCAAAGGTGACGTTTTGGGTGAGGTTGGTCTCCGAATGGCCGCTCAGTTCGATGGCCGCCGGTCCTTTGAGCACCGTAATATTGCGGAATGTCACGCCGTCGATGTGTCCCCACTCGGGCTGGCGGGAGTGCTTGTTCTTGAACAGCGCCAGCCGCACCAGGCGCACCGCTTCCTCGACGCGGATGTTCTCGAACAGCACGTCGCGCGCCAGGCCGACGTCCACGTTCCAGACGCTGAGCGCCGCGTCGCGGTTGCCGGCGCTCTTCAGGTTCACGCCTGAGTAGATGATGTCGGAATCGCGGAAAACGATGTTTTCAGTGGCCTCGACCGTCAACTCGCCGCCCAGCACGAAGGACCGCATCCAGTTCTGCCACATCACGCAGTTGCTGACGGTGATGTTCCTCAGCCGTTCGCCAAGCGCCGCCATCCCTTTGACGGAAATCCCGTCGTCCTGGTTCTTGATGAAACAGTTCCGGACGGCCACGTCTTCGGAACTTACCGGGTTGATGCCGTCGGAATTCATCCGCCAGCCGATGATCTTGACGTTGTCCACCGTAACGTTCCGCGAGCCGCCGATCATCACGTTCCAGCCGAAGGCGTCAAGCAGGATGATGCCCTCCACGCGCACGTCCTGGCAGTTCCGGAACATGACGAACTTGTCGCCGCCCACATCCTCCTTGCGGTATTCGCCGCCGTAAAGGATGCCGCGCCCGAGGATCCTGATGTTTTCCGCGCCGCTGGACTTGACGCGCCCCTTGACGAACGCTCCGCCGGCAAGATAGAGCGTCTGGTTGCCGCCCAACTCGATCAGTCCGGGGGAGTGGACGCCCGGGCCGAAATAGACCACGCCCGGAGCTTCGCGGTCCGGGATCTCCGTCTCCAGCGGGTTGGCGAAGACAAACAACGGTTCGTTGCGGCTGCCGTTGAAGAGCACGGCAAAATTGCCGGGAGCGCTGAGGGTGAACGTTACGGCGCCGTCGCGGACGGCGGCTTCAACGCCCCGCGAGAGCGGATGGACGCTGGCGCTCGTCACCTGGCGGGAGGCGGTAATCTCGACCGTAACCGCGCCGTCGAAGTCGAAGTAAGTCATCGCGCCCGGGCCGGGTATGTTCTGGTATTCACCGGTTGGATTGACCGTCACCGGGTAGACGAACGACGGGCTGCCGTTCACCTTCACCTGATACAACTCCGATGGCTGCATGCCCTCGGGGCCGGGATAAAGAGTTGTCTTGGCCGCCGCCGGGAGCAGGGGCGCGAAACCCGCCAGCAGCGCGCACGCCGTGTAAGTAGAGAGTAGTCGCATATTCAAATTATCCAATCGCGATTCTTAGTTCACGGTAAGCCAATTCGTAGGGTTTGGTCCCCAAAATATAAAAGGTCTCCGCCTCATCAATCAAGTGATGGGAGCGGCCGCCGGCGTCGAGAAACTTCGGATAGGCCAGTCTCAGCGGACCGGTCTTCGCCCCGCGCTCCGTTCTGGTTCCGGGAATGGGGAACCGCTCGCTCCAGACCCGCAGGTCTTCGGACAGCCGCAGCCCGAGTTCGGAATAGGTGCGGCCGCCTTCAGCCGCGGAAAACGCCTCGACGCTTAGGAACAGTCCCGAACGCCTGAGGCGCGCCGCGAAGAAACGGTTGGGACGCACCGACGTCCCGTCGAGATCCGGGTGAATGGGGTCGCAGCGCCCGCCAGGGAGGGTGCGCAACACCTCGATGGGCTGTTTCCTGTCCGCCGGCAGAGAGGGTTCGGAGTACTCGCCGCGGCAGTAATTGCGGAACGCGCCCGGAAGGCCGTGGGACGCCAGCGGGGCGCGCGCCGCCATGACCATCGTGCCGTCGCCCTCGCGCTGTCCCGAGTCCACCGCGAACACGTAGAGGTACGGTTGGCCGTCCTTGGGATCCTCGGCCAGCAAGAGCGAAGGATGCGGGTGCGGATTGCGGTAGCCCGGATGCTTGCGGGAGCCATCCGGTGTCATCATGCCCGTGGGCGGCCACAGGATGGGCCCCTGGTCGTGGTGGAAGAGTTCGGCGCCCCACTTGGTTTCCGCCGTCACGGGAGCGTAGGCCATGCCGACGAAGCCGAAATACGCCGGCTGGTACTCGCGGAACTCGCCCGTCAGGGCGCCGGAGGTGGTGGCGGGCGTGGCCTCGTCGGCCGGGTTGACGCTGTTGGTGGTGAAGATGCGGGTGAAGCGGGTCTTGAAACTGAGATTCTTGTTCTCGCAATGGGTAATCGCGTAGACCCACTCCGGGCGCGCCCCGCTGGCGGGCAGCGTGAGCAGGTCGAAAGCGCCGCAATAGGTGTGCCGCCAGTACTCGCGCGTGGGAATGTCGTAGAGCATCGGCAGGCGCCCGAGGCGCATCTCGTGGACGATGCCGCCGATCGAGAAGACGGGCGGCGCGGCCAGCGCGCAGCCGGGTTCCTTGAGGATGTGCACGCCCGGCGCCAGCGGAACCGCCACCGAGTGGTTGGTTCCGATGAACAGAAGCCGGCCGTGGCTGGTCTCGACCACCGTGGGCGGAAATTCGTTGGAGGCCGGCCGCGGCGTGGCCATTCCGGCGTCCACCACCGGGGCGTCTGGGTTGGCGACGCGCAACTTCAGCCGCCGCCGTAACGGCTGGCCGTAACCGGCACGTGCGGAGGCCAGCCCGCCGGCCGCCGAGGAAAGCAGGGCTCTTCGTTTCATAGTTCCGGCGCCACGCGGATCGATCCCAGCCGGTAGCGTCGCGCGCCGTCGCCGCCGTCGAGCGGCAGGGCGATGCGCGGCTCGCCCGTGCGCGATCCGGCGCTGATGTAGACGGCGTACTCGCCGGGTTTCAGGATGTGCGCCGGCGGCAGCGCGAACGCGGCTGGCGGCTTGCTCGACTGGCTGTGAAAGACGGTCCGCGATTCGCGGCCCACCGGCACGGCTTCACCCGGCGGCCCCACCGGCAACGTGCGCAGGTCGAAGTCCTCGTCGGCGAAAACGCCCGCGATGCCGCCCTTCGAATCCTTGAGCGTGATGGCCGGAAATCCGCCCGGCAGGCACGGAGCAACGCCTGCGTTGCGCCAGCGGTAGCTTACTTTCAGCGTGCCCCCCGCTTTCACCTCTTCCGGCCAGGAGGCTTCGAGTAACTGAATTCGATAACCAAGCCGTAAGTTGATGCGATCCACCAGATGCCGGTTCTTTTCGAGAAACTCCCGCGGGTACCAGTGGATGGTGGCATAGCTGGCGTGGTAATCCTCGATGGCCTTCAGATACAGGCTGCCGTCGCCCCAGGCGCCGTCGCGGACCGAGTGTCCGTAGTGCTGCGACTCGAGAATCACCGGCGCCCGCGGCCAGAACAGCGGCGCGAGAAACGCCTTGTAGTAGGCGTTCGCCCCGCCCTGCACCAGGATGCTGTCGTCGCGCAGCGCGAGGCCCCGGGCGGCGGCGTAGTGCAAAACCTCCAGCCCGCGGCCATGGTTGCCGTGATCGTCGTTGATGACCAACAACGTCCGCCGGAAGTGTTTCAAGTGCAGGTCGATGTGGCGCCGGACCGTGGCGCCCGAGTAAGGCCGCCGGGTGCTGCGTCCGGTGTGCCCCTCGCCCCAGACGCCGAACGAGCCGACGTCGATGTGGGAGACGTGCGGGTCGCCGTCGTAGCGCGCCGCCGCGGCGGCAAGAAAGCGGTCGAGTTTGGCCAGGAACACCGGATCGTCGAAATCCGGTTCCCAGTGCGTGCCGCCTTCCACGATCCCTTTGCCTGGAACGAAGAAGTAGCCCTTGGCCCCGGCCTTCCGCACCCACTCGGGCGTGGCGTAGGGCAGACCGGATTCCGAACAGGAGAACCGGAAACAGACCTGCTTGCCCTTGGCGATCCAGCGCTGCACGGGCGTGTCCACGATGGACCAGTTGAACCTGCGCTCTTCCGGCTCGAGGAACGACCAGGCCAGACGCAGATAGACGGCGCTCGCGCCGGGGAAGTCCTCCACCGTATCAGACGGCTCCAACTCCACGCCGTAGCGCTGGATGTTGTTGTCGTAGTGGTGGAATACCCAGCCCATGCCGGGATTGACCAGCGCGGCCCCGTTGTCGCGGGGCTGCACGCTCACCGTGCGGACCTGCGGAAAAGCGGCCGCCGCCGCGAGCCACGCAACCGCCCCGAGAAGGTAGCGCCTTGCCGCCATAGTGATCGCCAACTTACCGCACCGCGGCTAGAAATCGAGCCTGGCCCCGAGCTGCACCGTCCGCGCACCCACAATACTGGTGACCTGTCCGAACAGCGGGTTGTTGATGTTCGTATTGATCCCCCGCAACTGGGACCGGTTGAAGACGTTGAGCGCCTCCATCCGGAGTTGGAACCGCGCCTGTTCGCCGATTCTGGTGTTTTTCGACAACGCGAAGTCCTCGTTGATCTGGCCGAAGCCGCGGATCGAGCCGTAGTTCGGCGCCGCCGAGCCGAGGGTGAGCGGCGGCGGATCGGAAAACTTCGACTTATCCAGGTAGGTGTTGGCCGGGGAGGCGAGAGACGCAAAATCGAAGCCGCTCTTGCGGAAGCTTGCGTTTCCCAGCGCCCCCGCCGCCACGTTAGCCCGGTTGACCGCGCCGTTCCAGCCGCTGGCGAGCGGCGAGGACCCGAGAAACTCAAGCGGCGTCCCGGAGTAGTAGTTCACGATCGCCGACATGTTCCAGCCACTTACCAGCAGGTTGGCCACTCTTCCCGCGTCCCGCCATAAGAACTTCCCTTTCCCAACGGGCAGCTCATAAGTGGCGTAAGCCTTGAGCGCGTGCGGGACGTCGAAATCGGAATACC
This sequence comes from uncultured Bryobacteraceae bacterium, assembly GCA_937921835.1. Lineage (GTDB taxonomy): Bacteria > Acidobacteriota > Terriglobia > Bryobacterales > Bryobacteraceae > CAKZVG01. The sequence continues at coordinate 6,126 of CAKZVG010000339.1, forward strand.
CCTTCTCCAGCCGGAGATTGTAGTAATCGAGCGGCGCGTTCGGATTGTCGTTGTGCGCCGAGGAGTTCGCGTTGGCCAGCGTCTTGGCCCAGACATAGTTCGCATACAGGCTCAGCCCGCGCGAAAACTGCCGGTTGACGGTGAGTTGCAGGGAGTGGTGCGTGGAGAACCCGAGCGGCGGCCCGAACATGCGCGCGGTCTGGATCCCCTGGATCTGCGGGAAGTCGCGCAGCGCGCCCGCCACCGTGCCGCGGTAGCCGGGGAACGGGTAGGCGATCCCGTACTGCGCCGCCTCGGCTTCATTGCGCACCGGCCGGGTGAGCAGCGCGCCGTATTGGGTAAGCACCGAGGGCTTGAGCTGGTTAATGCGCCGCAATTCGGAAACGCGCAGCCGCGTGCCCTTGTTGCCGACGTAGCCGACATCGAGCGAGAGATTCTTGGCCAGTTCCCGTTGGAGATTGAAATTCCACTGCTGCATGTAAGGACTCAGCCCATAATCGGGATCAAACCCCGCCGGCTGGTTGCGGTTGCCCCAGGAAGGGTCCATCCTGGCCGGGGTGAAGCGGCCGGTGGGAAACGGGGCATCCCAGTTGAAGATCCCGGCCCAGGGATTGACCGGGTCGGCGGACAGGTTCCAGGTGCCGCCCCAGGCGTTGCGAAGCGCCTCGCCGAAAGCGTTCAGTCCGCCGCCGTTGATCAGGTCGCCCTCGTAGAAGATTCCGTACGCGCCGCGCAGCGTCCAGCGGTTCGAGACGCGGTAGGCGAAGCCGAATCTCGGCCCGAATTCGCGATAGCCCCGCCGCCCGAACGACCGCCGGCCGGTGCAGAGGTCGCAGCCGCCGGCGAACTCGTAGGCGCCCGGCCGCCCGCTCTCCGGATCGATCTTCGTCATGCTCCAGCTCGACAGCCGGTCGGCCGCTTCGAACAGCGGCGGCTGGAACTCCCAGCGCAGGCCCAGTTGCAGGGTCAGCCGCTGGCTCACCTTGAAGTCGTCTTGCAGGAACAGCGCGTAATAGCGGCGCCGGTCGCCGTAGCCGATGGGTTGGGTTCGGTTGCCACTGTGTACAATGCCCAGCAGATAACTGGCGAAGGAGTAGCCGGTCTGCGTCCCGCTGTAGGGTTCGCCCGGGATGGCGGTGCTGAGGGCGTTGAAATTGAACTGGGCCTTGGCGTCGGTGGCGACGTTGTTCTGATTTCCGCGAATGTCGGCTCCGAACTTGATAAAGTGGCGCCCCCGCGAGGCGCTGAAGGTCTCCAGAATTCCCCAGGAGTTGGTGTTGATCGGGATGTCGTAGATGTAGCCCGGATTTCGCAGGGTCACGAAAGGCCCGCCGCCCCAGTTCGCCACCGGATAGCCGGTGGTCTTGAGATCCGTGATCCCCAGTAGACCCGCGCCATCGACATCCGACTGGAGTCCCCGGAGAGGATTCAACTGGCGGTTATAGTAGACCTTGAAAACGTTCAGCAGGGCCGGTGAAACGACCCAGTCGTGCCCCAGCCGGATCTGGTAGTTCTTCAACAACTGCTTGCGCGCGGCCGATAGCGGGCCGCCGTCGGGATCGTTGATATCCCAGATGCCGCCGTCGATCTGTTTCCGGGGCCGGAAATTATAGGAGTAGGATCCGGAGAGACGGTGGATGGAACTCACCACCTGGTCCGCCTTCAGCGAGAACTGGTGCTGGTCGTGCTCCGGGGAGTTCGTGCGTGGGAAGTAGGCGTTGTTGACGAGCGGGATCTCGCCCGAGGCGTCCCGCACCGTGGGCAGGTAATGTTTGGTCGCAATAGCGTTGAGATTGCGCGAAACGCGGCTGAAGCGGGACACCGGGATGCGGTTGCCGGGGAACATCTCGCCAACCCAGCGCCCGCCCGCCACCTGGCGGAAGGTAGCCGGGTCGTAAATTGCGCCGCGCGTGATCCGCCGTCCGAGCGCGTCCTGAAAGTTGGTCGCCGGCCCGAGGAGGCGGCTGAAGTCGCCCTGGTAGAACTCCGGCAGCGGCACCGTCGCGTTGGGCGCGCCGAAGCCGAAATCGCGGTTGCGCCAGCGTTCGTAGGTGGCGTAGAAGAAACTCCGGTTGCGCCCGTCGTAAACCTTCGGGAGCACCACCGGTCCTCCGCCGCTGAAAGCGAAGTTCTGCTGCCGTTCCTGCGGCCGCCGCACGCCGCGGAAGTTGTTCACGAAGGTGTTGGCGTTGAGCGCCTCGTTGCGCAGGGCGCCATAGGCGCTCCCGTGCCACTGGTTCGTGCCCGACCTCATGACGTAGTTGAACACGCCGGCCTGCATGCGGCCGAATTC
>CAKZVG010000340.1 GCA_937921835.1 uncultured Bryobacteraceae bacterium
CGAAATACCTTGTCGGCGTCGGCCTGATCTTCGCCCTGATGATGGGCGGCATCCTCGTGCAGCGGCTCTATCGCGGCTTTGCCCGCCGCCATCCCGACCTCGGCCCGTTCCGTGAGGAAAAGGGCTGCGACAGCTGTTCGGCCGGCAGGGGTTGCGGTACGCCTTGCTGCGCGCCGTCCCGCCGCGACTGACTTTTCCGACGCATCCTGTCGTGGGCGGGCGACACTCCCCCTTGCTCCGAATGAAGCATAGAATGACCTGACGCTCTTCGGGCGGCGTGGTGCGACGATGCTGGGGAGAGGGGAGGGTGGCTCCCCGACCTGGGCTCGAACCAGGGACACACGGATTAACAGTCCGTTGCTCTACCGACTGAGCTATCGGGGAATGACCGAGGCGCGAATGGTAGACACTTCGCCGCAGCGCGTCAAGCCGCTTGCCCCGTTTTTCCGAGTAGAATCGTCCTGTCCAGCCGGATGGCATAAGAATGGAAAAGAATGCGGTATACGTAAAAACCAGGGAGGGCGAGGAAGCGATGCGCCAGCGCACACGGCTGGTCCAGCGCAACCTGCGCAGCATTCTCATCATGGTCGACGGCCGCGCCACCGTGGCGGATCTGTCGGAACGCTTCGGCGATCCGAATGCGACCGAAGCCGCCCTGGCCGAGCTGGAAGCCGGCGGCTTCATCACGGCGTTGCGGGATCAGCTGGATTTCACCCGGCCTGCGGCCGCAGCGCCCGGGGAATACGTCGGGGACGTGCCGGTCCTGACGAGCAAGATCGCCCCCCCGCCCGCGCCAGACGCTGCGCCCGGAACGACCCCGGCCGCATCGCCGCCGCTGATCGAAACGATCGAACTGACGGTGCCGGAATACGAGTCCTTGCCGCCGCCGCTGGCCCCGCCTGCGCCGCCGTCGCAGCCGGCGCTCCCACCCGCTGCCGGTCCGCCATGGCTCGAGCGCATCAAGGGCTGTTTTGCCCGGACGGAAAAACCGGTGGCGCCGGCGACCCGCCCGTCCGCGCCCGGTGAGGGATTCGAGGAGGAGCCGCCCGGCGCTCCCGGACTGGCAGCGATTACGCGTACCGTGCGGCCCGGCTGGCCCATGCTGTTGCTGCTGTGTGTCGCAGGCCTCGCCGTCCTGCCGCTACTGACTTTGCTGCTGTACCCCTATGACCGACAGCTGCCCGACATCGAGCGCAGCGTCTCCGCCATGCTGGGCGAGCCGGTCAGGATCGGCAGCGTCGATTTTGCCTTCCTGCCCCAGCCCCACATCGTCCTGCACAACGTCACTGCGGGGCGGGAGCCCTCCCATCTGAGCATCGGCACCGTGCAGGCGACACCGGAGTTTTCATCCCTCCTGGGCGAAAAGAAGGTGTTCCGGCAAGTAGTTCTCAAAAACATTGCCGTCAAGGCTGCCGGTCTGGGCCGGCTGGCGCGTGCTGTGGCTTCCGCGCCGGAGGTGGAAGTGCGGCAATTGAGCCTCGTCGGTCTGAGTCTGTCGGTGGGGGAGACGGCGCTCCCGAGCCATGACGGGGAAGCGATCCTGGGGGCGAGGGGTGCCGTGGAGGCGATCGAACTGCGCAATGCCGATGGAACGCTCAAGCTGCGCCTAGAGCCGAAGGGGGAGGCCTATCGGATCGCCGCCACGGGCAATGCCTGGCAGACCCCTTTCAAGCCGGTGCTGAAGTTTCAGTGGATAGAGGCGCAGGGTGAATTGCGGCCGGATCGTCTGGAACTGGAAAAAATCGATGCCAGAGCCTTTGATGGCCTGCTGGCCGGCAAGGTCAACTTCGGTTGGACAGGAGGCGCGGCGCTGGCCGGCGAAGTCGAACTGAAGCGGATAAATGCGGAGAAACTGCTGGCGGCACTCGGCGCCGACCTTTCCGCCAGGGGCGACCTCAGCGCCCGGCTGACACTGACGGCAACACCGGACGGTGTCGGCAAGCTGTCCGATGCGCTGCGTGTCGCCGGTACCTTCGAAATGGGACGCGGTTCCGTCCTCGGACTCGATCTGGTCGAGGCGGCGCGTTCGAGCGCACCGACGCGCGGCGGCGAAACGAAATTCGAGCAGCTGACAGGCCAGGTGGAGTGTGATCCGGAGGGCTGCCGGCTCGGCAGCCTGCAACTCGCTTCGGGGCTGCTGACGGCCGGCGGCAGTCTCGGCGTCCCGCGCGCCGGGCCCCTCAGCGGCACGCTGAATGCGGTGCTGAAGAGTTCCGCGGCCACGATGAGGGTTGCGCTGGCCGTCGGCGGCAGCGCAAAGGATCCGGTGCTCAGCCCCGGACGCGGACGATAGACACGGGCGCCGGCCTGGCGCCCGTTTTACAGGATTCCGCTCCTTACCGGATGACCGCGGCGATGGCGTCGGCGACGTAGTCGAGGTTGCGCGTGTTGAGCGCCGCCAGGCAGATGCGGCCTGTGCTGACGGCGTAGATGCCGAACTCGGCCTTCAGGCGTTCGACCTGAGCGGCGCTGAGGCCGGTGTAGGAAAACATCCCGCGCTGCCTGGCAACGAAGGAGAAGTCCTGCGTCACGCCGCGCGCCCTGAGCTTGTCCACGAGGCCCGTGCGCATGGCGCGGATGCGGTCGCGCATGCCGGCCAGTTCCTCCTCCCATTGCCTGCGCAGCTCGCGGCTGGTGAGCACCGCCGCGACGATGGCACCGCCGTGCGTGGGCGGATTGGAGTAGTTGGTGCGGACGACGCGCTTCACCTGCGACAGCACGCGCGCCGACTCCTCCCTGCCCGCGGTGACGATGGACAACGCGCCGACCCGCTCGCCATAGAGCGAAAAGGACTTCGAGAAGGAGCTCGAGACGAAGAACTGCAGGCCGGAGGCAGCGAACAGACGCAGTGCCAGGGCATCGGGCTCGATGCCGTCGGCGAAGCCCTGGTAGGCCATGTCGATGAAGGCGACGAGGCCGCGCGCACG
>CAKZVG010000341.1 GCA_937921835.1 uncultured Bryobacteraceae bacterium
GGCTCGCCGGGATGATGTTGTTCGGAAATGGCTGGCGCGTCGTGGGGTCGCTCACCGGGATGAGCCGGTTGTTGAGATCGAGCGTCCGCGAAAAGTCGCCCGCGCGCTCCAGGGCGGTGGGAACCGTCAGTTGCCCCAGCGCGGTGGGGACCTTCAGCGGCCAGAACTCCTGCGACCAGAAGAAGAACAGCTTGTCGCGGTCCTTGTTGAACTTGCCCGGGATGAACACCGGCCCGCCGGCGTTGTAGTTCCAGGTGTCGTAGCGGTAGCGCGGCTTCTTGGCGCCCAGGCGGTTGTTGAAGAAGTTGTTGGCGTTGAGCCTTTCGTTGCGCTTGAAGTACGAGGCCAGTCCGTGGAAGTCCTTGCCGCCCGACTTGCTGATGATGTTCACGGTCGCGCCCGAGGATCGCCCGTATTCGGCCTGATAGTTGGAGAGCAGCACCCGCATCTCGGCCACCGCATCCTGCCCCAGCATGACCACGGTGTTGAAGTTGTTGCCCATCGGGTTGACCACCATGCCGTCGACCGTCACCGAGTTCGTCTCGCGTCGGTTGCCCTGCACGTAGATGTCGAAATTGCGGTCGATCTTCTCTTCCCGGTTCTGGAGATCCACCACCCCGGGCAGCAGTTGCAGCAGCGACATCGGGTTGCGCCCGCGGATCATGAGGTTCTCAAGCTGGCTGCCGGTCACGCTTCCGGCGCGTTCGGCGCTGGCGGTTTGCACCGCCACGCCCTGCGAGCGCACCGTGACGGTCTCGGTCACCGCGCCCACCTCCAGCGCCAGCCGCCCAACCGGGAGCACTTCGTTCGCCGCCAGGACGATACCGCTCTTCTCGACCTTCTTGAAGCCGGGCGCCGAAACCGTGATCGAGTACTCGCCCGGCTGAAGGCCGCCGAAGCGGAACGCGCCGCGCTCGTCCGAGGCGGTCTCGCGTTGCGCGCCCGTCGCCGCCTGCGTCAGTTGCACCGAGGCGCCGGCAACGGCGAGGTCGCTCGGATCCACCACCGATCCCACGATCGATCCTGTAATCGTCTGCCCGTGGCACGCCGCGGCCAAAGCCAGACCGGCGAACAAAGCGAAAGCAACACGACCCCTCATCGCGAACCTCCTGGAAGCCCGGCCCGGGCGTCCGCGCGCAACCTGGCCTCCCCAAGCCAACCACACGATTTCTAACTCAGATGGGATCTGGTGTCAAGTGCGCCGGACGCGCCTCTGGGCTGCCTGCCGCGCTACTTTGCCGCCGCCTTCATCTCCGCGCGCGCCCTGGCGATCACTTCCAGATACTGCCGCGCGCGCTGCTCGAAGACCTCATAGCGGCCTTCGGCGATGGTCCTGGCGTCCACCAGTTCGCTGCCCACGGCCACCGCGCAGGCGCCGGCCTTGAGGAACTCGCCGGCGGTTTCCAGGTTCACGCCGCCGGTCGGGATCATCTCGATCTGCGGAAACGGGCCTTTGAGCGCCTTGATGTACTTCGGTCCGCCGACGTTGCCGCAGGGAAACACCTTCACCAGGTCGGCGCCCGCTTCCCAGGCGGTGAGCACCTCGGTGGGGGTCAGCGCGCCCGGGCAGATCACCTTGCTGTAGCGGCGCGCCATCTCGATGGTGGCGGTCTTGAGACTGGGGGTGACCAGAAACTCCGCCCCGGCCAGCAGGCACGCGCGGGCGGTTTCTGGATCGAGCACCGTCCCGGCGCCCAGGACGAGTTGATCGCCGAACTTGTCCGCCACCTTTTCGAGCGCGCGGATGGCGCCGGGCACCGTCATGGTGATCTCGGCCGCCCGGATCCCGCCGCTGTGGATGGCGTCGACGGCCCGGATGGCGCTCTCGGCGCTGCTGGTCCGCACGATGGGCACGATACCTACATCCCGGATAAAAGACAGAATTGTCTGCTTGTTCATTTCTCCCGATTCTAACCCAAGGCCGGCGGAGCTTAGGCGCCGGCGCCCTTCCCGGCGGCGTCGTATTCCTTCAGCTTGTTGAACAAGGTCTTCAGGCTGATTCCCAGGATCTCGGCCGCCCGGGTTTTGTTGTTCCTGGTGTGGCGGAGCGTGAGTTGGATGAGGGCCTTCTCCGCCTCGTCCACGGTGATGCCCACCGGCAGGGTCACGAAATCGCGCTCGTCAGCCGGATGGGCGTGAATCAATACTGGCGTACCGAAAGCGGCGGGCAGCTTCGCCGCCGTGATCGAACCTTCCCCGGTCAGGATCACCGCCCGTTCCAGCACGTTCCGCAGCTCGCGCACGTTGCCCGGCCAGGGATGCCGGCGGAACAGGGCCATCACCTCGGGATGCACCTCCGCCACCCGGCAGCCGTGCTTGCGGTTGAGGTCTTGCAGGAGCGCCTCGGTCAGTGCGGGCAGGTCTTCCAGCCGCTGCCGCAGCGGCGGCAGCGGGATGTGGATCACCGCCAGGCGGTAGTACAGATCCTCGCGGAACTGGGCCTTGCGCAGCGATTCCTCGATGGTTTTGTTCGTCGAAGCGATCACCCGGACATCCACCGCCACCTCGTGCCTGCCTCCCAGCCGGCGGACCCGGGAATCCTCGAGCACCCGCAGCAGCTTGGCCTGCGTCGCCACCGGCATCTCGCCGATTTCGTCGAGCAGAAGCGTGCCGTGCTGCGCCAGCTCGAAACACCCGGCGCGCCGCTCGACCGCGCCCGTGAACGCTCCCTTCTCGTGCCCGAAGAGTTCGCTCTCCATCAGCGTCTCCGGCAGCGCGGCGCAGTTGATGGCCACGAAAGGACCGTTCCGCCGGGGGCTCAGTTCGTGAATGGCCCGCGCCACCAGTTCCTTTCCCGTGCCGCTCTCGCCCGTGACCAGAACCGGAACCGTGCTCGGCGCCACCTGCCGGATCAGCGAGAAGACCTGCTGCATGGCCGGCGCCGACCCCACCAATTCTCCCAGAATCCCCTGGTAGCTCAACTGTCGCCGCAGCCTTTCCGCCTGCTCCCTGAGGCGGCACTGCGACGCCGCGCGCGCCAGCAGCGCGCGCAACGCGCTCGGCTCGATCGGCTTCTCCAGGAACCAGAAAGCGCCCAGCTCATGCATCGCGGCCACGGCGGTTTCGATGTTACCGAACGCCGTCAGGACGATGGCCGGGATCTGGCTGCCGCGCGCGCCCAGCCGGCGCAACAGTTCGAAGCCGTCCACCCGCGGCATCATGAGGTCCGTCACCAGCACCTGGATGGGCAGCGCGCCGTTCAGCCGGTCCAGCGCCTCCTGCCCGTCGGCCGCCGTCTCGGCCTCGTAACCCCACGATCCCACCATACTGGCCAGCCCGGAGCGCTCAAGCTGCTCGTCGTCGACGATCAGCACCCGGGTTTTGGCCGGCGGTCCCGCGTCCATCATCGTTCTCCCTATTCTAGATCCACGGCCGCGCGCGGGGATCCCGGCTGGCGCGCGGCGCCGCCATCTCGCGCGCGAGCCCGGCGCCGCCCCAACCGCACGCGTACTCAGTTCTCTTTCATCTCGACGATGGTGGCGCCCGCGCCGCCTTCACTGGGCGGCGCCGGGTAGAACTTCTCGACGTGCGGGTGGGAGGCGAGCAACCCGGCGATGGTCTTCTTGAGGATTCCCATCCCGTGCCCGTGCACGATGCGCACCCGGTCGGTGGAGGCCAGCGCGGCGTCGTCCAGGAACTTGTCCACCGCGTCCAGGGCTTCCGCAGCGCGCTGTCCGATGACGTTGATTTCGCGGTAGGTGACGTTGCAGCGGGGACCCGCCGCCAGCGTCACGTTCCGCGGCAGGCGCGCGCCCTGCCCCTGTTCGGGGAGCACTTCGAGCACATCGTCCTCGGAGACCTGCATCTTCAGGAAGCCGGCTTCCACCTCGATCATCCCGTGCGCCAGCCGGCGCCGCACGCGCGCCGGCTCCCGGACGTCGCGCAGGCGCACGCGCGCGCCCTCGGCGAGGCGTGGCCTGGCGGCGTCGAGTTCGTTGCGCCGGGCGTCTTCCCGGGTCGAGAGGATGGTGGTCTCCATCTCCTCGCGGAACTCGCGCTTGGCGCGGGCCACCTTCCGCTGCGCCTGTTCGGCCGCCTTGCGCTGCGCGGCGGTTTGGAGAATGCCGCCGATGGTCTCGCGCGCCTGCGCGTCGAACTTCTCCATCAGCAGATCACAGCGGCGTTCGAGCTCCTTGATCTTGGCCGACTCGCGCTCGGCCCAGTCGCGTCCCACGGCCTTTTCGCGCGCGGCCAGGGCGGCCCGCTGCTCTTCGAGCGCGCGCCGCTCCGCCGCCAGCGAGTCCAACCGCTCATGCAGTTCGCGCAGGAAGGCCGCCACGTCGCGTTCGCTCGACGACATGCGCCGGCGGGCCTCCTGGATGAGTTCCGGCGGCATCCCGAGCCGGGCGGCGATGTCGAGTCCGGCGGACTTGCCCGGCGCCCCCAGACGCAGCACATAGGTCGGTTCGAGCGTGGCCTCGTCGAAGCCCATCGAGCCATTCAGCACGCCCGGCGTCCCGGCGCCGTACACCTTCAGCGCCATCAGGTGCGTGGAGGCCAGCGTAAATGCGCCCGCCGCGCGAAAGCGGTCCAGGATCGCGATGCCCAGCGCGCCGCCTTCCTCGGGGTCGGTGGCGCGTCCCAATTCGTCCAGCAGAACCAGCGAATCCGGCGTCACCATCTCCACCATGTCGCGGATGCGCGTGATGTGCGCCGAGAACGTGCTCAAGCTGGCTTGAATCGACTGCTGGTCGCCGATATCGGCCAGCACCTGCCCGAACAGCGGGAACACCGCTTCGGCGGCCGGCACGGGCAGTCCCGAGTGCGCCATCAGCGCCAGCAGTCCGGCGGTCTTGAGCGCCACCGTCTTGCCGCCGGTGTTGGGGCCGCTGACCAGCAGCGTGCGCGCGCCTTCCTCCAGCGCCAGCGAAATCGGCACCGGCTTGCGGCGTTGCCGGCGGAGCACGTCCTCGAGCAGCGGGTGGCGGGCTTCCTTGAGCGCCAGGCGGCGGGCCTCCGGGGGAGAGAACCTGGGGATCACGCAGTCGAATTCCTGGCCGAAGCGCGCGCGGGCGAAGACCCACTCGAGCTGTCCCATTGCCTGGAAGGTCTGGGTAATGGACTCGGCGTAGTCGCGAATCCGGTGCGTGAGGTCGAGCAGGATGCGATGGACTTCGCGCAGTTCCTCCTCGGCCATCCGCACCAGTTCGTTGTTCAGGTGGATGGTTTCAAACGGCTCGACAAAAAGCGTGTGGCCGCTCGCACTGGCGCCGTGGACCACTCCCTCCACGCGGCGCTGCATGCCGGCCACAACCGGAACGACGAAACGCTCGTTCCGGATGGCGACGAAGTCCTCCTGCAACACTCCGTCCTCGCGGTGCGCGCGCAGGAAGCGTTCGAGCGATTCCTGGATAAGCTGGCGCTGCTTGTCGATCTCGCGGCGGATGCGGCCGAGCGCCACGCTGGCGTGGTCGGCAACCGTCCCGTCGGGCAGGATCTTGCCCGCCAGTTCTCGCAGCAGCGGCCGGAATTCGCCAATTTGCGCGGCGCGCGCGGCCAGCAGCGGAAAGCGTCCGCCGGCCGCGGTCAGCAACATACGGACGTCGCAGGCGCGGTCGAGCAGTTCGGTGAGTTCGAGAATCTGCCGCGCTTCCAGCGACGAGCCCTCGATGCGCAGCGTGCGTACCGCGGCGCCGGGGTCGGGGAGTTCGTCGAAGCGGATGCGGATGGCCGCCCCGCGCGCGGCCGGCTGCGGCTGGGCGGCCGCCTTCAGGTACTCCATCGCCTCGCCGGTCTCGGCCAGCGCGGCTTCCAGCAGCCCGCGATCGGAGACCGGCTCCAGCGCTTCGAGCGCGGCGCGGCCGAGTGGACTCGCCACGTAGCGGCCCAGCAGTTTCTTGAGCGCGCCGAACTCGAGCAGGTCGTCGCCCGGATACCTCATAGAAACCGCAGATTGCCCCGCTCGGCGAAGGCTTTTTCAATCACCTCGAGCGTGCCCTCGGTGAGCTTGTAGTCCTTCAGGTCGCGCCGCGCCACCCATTCGGTCCGGCTCACGTCGTCGCCCGCACGCGCCTCGCCGTTGGGGGCCCGGCAGAGGTAGTCAACCAGCACGTAGTGATACTCGGGCAGCCCCTCGCCGTCGCGAATGATGCGCTCGAATACCTCCACGATCGCCAGCGGCTTCACCCGCAAGCCGGTCTCCTCGAGCACCTCGCGCACCACCGCCGCTTCGAGGGTTTCGCCCACCTCGAGCACGCCGCCGGGCAGCGACCAGTAACCTTTCAGCGGCTCCCGCCCGCGCTCCACCAGCAGAATCCGGTTGCGCCGC
>CAKZVG010000342.1 GCA_937921835.1 uncultured Bryobacteraceae bacterium
TCGAAGCGGCCAACATTCTCTACCGCGCCATCACCTACTTCGCCAAGGGGGAGTCGGGCGGGGTGGTGGTCGGCGCGCGCGCGCCCTTGATTCTGCTTTCGCGCGCCGAACCGCCGGAGACCAAGATCCGCTCCATCGCCATCGCCACGCTGGTGGCCACGGCGCGTCCTCCCATGACCGCCAAGAGCTGAGCGCCGCGCTCACGAAATGATCAGCGGCGATCCCGCCGGCCCGGAAGCCGGGAGCGTGCCCTCCGGCATGGTCCGGCGGAAGTGATCGTGCAGGAAGTTCAGGAACGAACGCCCGCGGCGGCGGCCGTTATTGTATTGGTATTCCACCCGCTGGAGGAACACCAGCACCCCGAGCACCGAGGAGTCGCGGAGGGTGGTGACGCCGGCTGACCGCGCCAGACGCTCTCGCGCCTCGGCCAGCCGCGCCTGGAAATGCTGATGGATCATGGCCGCCAGCGGGTTGGCCGGGCGTGTCTCATAGATGAGGCCGCTCTCCAGGGTACGGTAGGTGCGGATCAGCGTTTCGAGCGCCTCGCGGATGTCGTAGTCCACCGCGCCGGGAACCGCGGAGGCGGCATCGAGCAGCAGACCCGCCGCCAGCCGCAGCGTGTGGTCGTTGTCGGCGACGAACCGCTCGGAAACCTCGATGTCGCGGTTCGGAAGCTCTTCCACCTTCACCTCGGCCGGTTTCTCATGTTCGCGCGCCTCGCGCAGGTACTCGCAGTCGAAAGGACAGCCGATGGTGACCTCACGCTCCTCGCCGCAGCACTGGGAGCAGATGTCGGCGCGCACGCCCGGGCAGAAACGGCGCGGCCGGCGGGTCTCGCAAAGATAACACTTCATGTCGGGATCCGGGACCTCCCCGGCGTTGCGGAGAGGAATCTTCATGGTAGCATTCGCGGCCTGCGCCCTCCCGGATCGCACGCCACCCGGGCCGCGGGCCCGGAGGCCGAGCGTAGCCCCGCGGCCGGCCGCCGCGCCATAATCTACCAATGGCCCGTTTCGATTTGTTCCTGAAGGTGGAGGTGGACTCGGAGGTTCAGGAGGATCCACAACGCTTCGCCGAGGAGCTCTGCCGGATCCTGCGCCGGACTTACGGCGTCCGCGGCGCCGAGTTGTCCAGCTACAGCGAGCACCCCGCGGACTGATTCCGCCGGCCGGCCATGTTGCGGTAGGTACGCCGGAAAAAGCCGTCCGTCATGCCGGCGATATAGTCGCAGACCAGGCGGTGCGGCGGCGCCGGCGGCAGCGGCTCGCGAAACGCCGCCGGCACCCGGAGCGGGTCCTGCATGTACCATTCGAACAACTCGGCCACCATGCGCGCCGAGCGCTTGCGCTCCGCCGCCAGGTCCTGGTGTGAGTACACGCGCTCGCGGAGGAAGGTCTTCAGCGCGGCGTTGGTGGCGCCCGCTTCGGGGACGAGGCAGGCCAGGCGGCGCGGGTGGCGCCGCACGTCCTCCACGTCCGCCGCTCCCGCTGCGGTGGCCGCGCGCCAGGTGCCCTCCACCAGGCCGGAGACCAGCCAGTCGATGAGCAGCCGCAGCACCTCGTTGAAGCGGATGCGCTCGGGCGCGCCCGGGAACTGGGTGGCGACGCTCTCGAGCAGCTCGCCATAGCGCGGCACGTGCGCGGCGGCGTCCTCCAGCGCGAACATGCCGGCGGCGTACGCATCGTCCAGGTCGGCGGTGTTGTAGGCGATCTCGTCGGCCAGGTCGATCAACTGGGCTTCAAGCGGCGGGCGCAGCCCGGGCAGGTATTCGTCGAGTCCGGGGATCTCTCCGGCGGCGAAATCGCGCGAGTGCTTGGCGATGCCCTCGCGCACCTCGAAGGTGAGGTTCAAGCCCGGAAAGCGCGCGTAGCGCTGCTCGAGCAGATCCACCACGCGCAGGGTATGCAGGTTGTGATCGAAAGCGTCATTCCAGCGGGCCATCTGGCGGTTCAATTCTTCTTCTCCGGCGTGGCCGAAGGGCGGGTGGCCGAGGTCGTGCGCCAGCGCCAGCGCCTCGGTGAGATCCTCGTCGAGCTGGAGCGCCGCGGCTGCGGTGCGGGCGATTTGCGCCACTTCCATGGTGTGCGTCAGGCGGTTGCGGAAATGATCCGACAGCGGGTCGGTGAAAACCTGGGTTTTGTCTTCCAGGCGGCGGAAGGCGCGCGAGTGGACGATGCGGTCGCGGTCGCGCTGAAACTCCTTGCGGTAAGGATGGAGCGCTTCGGGGTAGCGCCGTCCGCGGGCTTGGCTGACCGGAAAGCGCAGGTGGGCCAGGCCGGGGCTCATCCGCCTCCGATCACTTGACGCCGGACAGCGCGGTAAGCGCGGCGCGGCTCACCGGCCCGCGCTCTGTGCGCAACGGTTCAAGCAGCTTGCGCGCCTCCTCGGGCTTCGAGGACGCCAGCATCTGGCCGAGCGTCAGCATAGCCTGCTCTTTCGATACCAGCACGGTGGGATTGGCGATCAGGTCACGGAGCAGTTTCTCCGCCTCGGCGGTCTTGCCCTGCGAGTGGTAGATCTGGGCCAGCGAGTACCTGGCCAGGGAAGCGTAGGGCTTGGACGCCTCGGCCGCCACCTGCTGAAAGCCCTTCTCCGCCTCGGCGAGTTTGCCCGCGTCGGCGGCGCGCGCCGCCAGGTAGAAGCGGGCGATGTGCGCCTCGTCCGATCCAGGGTACTTCTCGATGATGCCGCCGAACGCTTTCTCGACCGCCTGGTCCTTCTCCGCTTGGGTGGCGAACGACTTCAGGTAAGGATTGCCGCCCGGGCCGACCGTGGCCTCATAGGTCGCGGTCGCCTCGCGCAAAGCTTCCTGCCGCGCCTTGCTTTGGCGGCCGGAATAGAAGTACCAGCCGGCGGCGATCACGATCACGCCCGCCGCGGCGGCGCCGTAGCGGATGAACTGCTTACGATGTTCGGAAACGTACTCGACCGAGCGGCCAACCTCTTCGGCAAACCGGTCGGACTTAAGCTCTTTTCGGGTGATTCTGTCCAATTTGGGAGACCTCGTCGCGCCCTCGGGCGGCGATCCGGGGGGCAACTTTCAAGTGTAGCATGGCCCGCGGCGGAGGCTGTTCGGAAAAGGATCGCCGGGTGCGGAAAGGCCGCCCGGCGCGTCGCCCGCTCACCAGGATAGCCGCAGCGTCAACTGAAGCTGCCGCGGGGCGTTGGAGGAGTTCTGCAAACTCAAGATACCGCTGGCGCTCCCCGGCAGCCCGATTCCCGGATTGTTCAAGACCTGGAAGAAGTCGGCGTTGAAGCGCAGCGCCACCCGCTCGCGGAACTGAATGGTCTTGAAAAGGGAGGCGTCGAGGCCGAAACTCCCCGGCCCGGCCACGAACTGGTTGCGCCAGGGGTGCAGCCCGTTGTCGTAGCTCAATCGCTGCACGGTGCCGTTCTTCAGCGTGATCCAGACGTTGTTGGAGTCGTAGTAGGCGAAATTCGGATCCGAGGGCCTGCCGCCGTCTGCCGGGATGGGGATGATGGGCGAATGAGCCGGCCGGTAGTTGTCCGGCACGCCCATGACGCCGTTCGGCCGTCCCTGCGCGTCGCGGCTGTTGATGCGGTTGGCCGGAATGTAGCCGTTGTAGTAAAGGTAGCCCGGAATGCAGACCCCGGAACGGCAGTCCTCGATGCGGTAACGAGTGCCGTAGATCTCGATGGGATTCGTGGCGCCCCAGTTTGAGGTCGGCAGCGACCAGTAGCGGGAGCGCCAGGAACCGAAGCCCGCCACCTGCCAGCCGCCGATTACCTTGTTCAGCAGCGCTCCGGCGTTTCTTCCGAGTGGCTTGCCGCGCCCGAACGGCAGATCCACCAGCCAGTTCCAGCGCAGGCGGTGGTGCGGAATGGCGTCGTCCCGGCGGTAATTCAGAAAGCGGTTGAGTTCGCCGATATCCGCCGGCACCGCGCCTGGAAGGTAGATGCTGGGATCGGGGATGATGTCGTCGCGCCAGCCGTTGCCCGCCACCCGGAAGGCGTTCGACAGCACGTAGAAGAACTGGAACCCGTAGCCTTTTTCATAGCGCCGCTGGACTTCGAAGGTCAGGCCATTGAAATTCGAGTACCCGGTCTTCTGGTACCGCCTGATTTCTCCGTAGGTGGTCTTGTCATAGGAGCGCCGCGCCACTCCGGCATACTCGCCGGTGGGCAGCGGCAATCCGGTGGTGGTGAACCACACCCAGTTGTTGGGCTGGCTGTTGAAGTTGCGGAATTGTTCCAGGTTGAAACCGTGATTGCCAACGTAGGAGAACCGCGCCACCACCGCCCGCAACACTTCACGCTCCAGCGTCAGATTCCACTCGCCCACCCGGGTGACCGGCTGGTGGGGATCGAAGAAGCTGGTGGTGAAGCCGCCGCGGTTCACTCCGCCGGGCTTGGTGGGATCGATGACGTTCTCGCTGTTCAGCCCGGCGATCACCGTAGGCACCGAACGCAGG
>CAKZVG010000343.1 GCA_937921835.1 uncultured Bryobacteraceae bacterium
CCCGCCCCCCGGTTCCTGCTGGCGCGCCAGCAGACCGAACTCTGCCTCTCCTGCCACGCGCCCGTCCGGACGCAGTTCTCGATGCCCGTGAAGCACCGGGTGCTTGAAGGCGCCATGAATTGCACGGACTGCCACAACCCGCACGGCGTCGCGGCGCCTGGCTGGGGCATGGGGGTGCGCGCCGCCCTGGTAGACCACGCGCTGGCCAACGAACAACCCTGCCTCAAGTGCCATTCGGACAAGCGCGGCCCGTTCACCTTCGAGCACCCGGCCGTGCGCGTCGAGGGCTGCGGAAGCTGCCACGCCCCGCACGGCTCGATGAACGCCCGGCTGCTGCGGCGGCCGGCGGTCTTCACGCTGTGTCTGGAATGCCACAACGGAGCAGGCGGCTTCGGACGGCAGGCCGACGGCATCACGCTCCCCTCGCCGGCCCACAATCTGGCCGACCCCAGGTACCGTAATTGCACCACCTGCCATGTCCGCGTGCACGGCTCCAACGCCGACCCGCTGTTTCTGAGGTAACCGGAGGCCGCCATGCGCAACGCCCTCGTTCTTCCCCAACTCCTGATCGCCGCGGCCGCCGCGCTGGGGCAAGAGGCCGCCGCGCCCACGCCCGCGGCCACCGGCTCCCCGCGCGGCCAGACGCTGGACGGCTACAACCTGACCAACCAGTTCGAGCTCGGCTACCGCTTCCACTCCGTCGGCGGCGACGCCGGCCGCTACCGCAGCGACGTCAACTTCGGCAATGGCGTCCGGCTGCTGTCCAGTTCCTTCACCGTGCACTCCCGCGAAGGGCGGGGCAAGTATTTCGACGAGATCGCCCTCCGCACCCAGGGGCTCGGCAACGACCCCTACCAGTCGGCCGGCTTGCGCATTCAGAAGAACCGCCTCTACCGCTACGACCTGCTGTGGCGCTCGACGGATTACTACAACCCGGCTCTTCCCATCGCGGGCGGGCAGCATTTGCTCGACACCCAACGCCGCCTCCAGGACCACGATTTCGTTCTCTTTCCGCAGTCCCGCTTCCGCTTCTTCGCCGGCTACAGCCGCAATTCGCAGGACGGCCCGGCGCTCACCACGGTCCAGCAATTCGGCCCGCGCAACGACGAGTTCCCGCTGTTCGCCGACCTCGTGCGCCTGCGCAACGAGTATCGCGTGGGCGGAGAGGCGCGGCTTGCCGGCTGGAAGCTCCACTGGTTGCGGGCCTGGGACAACTACTCCGAAAACGCCCCCGCGCGTCTCGGGCCGGCGCCCCAGGGCAACGACCCAACGGACCTGGTGACGCTCGCCTCCTTCCGCCGCGCGGAGCCTTACAGCGGAGGTTCTCCCTACTGGCGCCTCGCCCTGAACGGCGAGAAGCGCCGCTGGGCCGCTAACGCCCGCTTCAACTACACCGCGGGCCGGCGGCGGTTCTTTTTCGACGAAAGCGCCGAGGGCACCAGCCGCTTCGGCGCCTCCCAGAACCGGCAAATCCTGGTGGCGGGCGACGCGCGCCGGCCGGTGACCGGGAGCCACCTTACGCTGAGCCTTTTTCCCGCCTCCCGCCTGACCCTCACCCACCACACTTCCTACTATCACCTGCGGATGGAAGGCGACTCCGCCTACCGCGAGATCAACAACGCCGCCTCGTTCGGAGAACTGCTCTACTTCCGCTTCCTGGGCATCCGCACCATCGCCAACCAGACGGGCGCCGACTACCGCGCCCGCGACTGGCTCGCCTTCCGCGCCGGCTATTCGTTCTCGGCCCGCCGCATCCGCTCCCGCGAGCAACTGGCTGCCGGGGATGATACCGAGTTGGCTCCCGCCGCGCAGGATAACCGCCTGCACCAAGGCGCGGCCGGGATCCGCCTTACGGCCGCGCGGCGGCTGCAACTCAACCTGGACAGCGAAATCGGTCGCGCGGACCGGCCGTTCTTCCCCACCGCGGAGCGTAACTATCACGCGCTCTCGGCGCGCATCCGCTACCGCGCACGCACCTTGTCCTTCGACGGCGGGACGCGGACGTTCTACAACACGAACTCGGCGTCCCTCACCGCCCACAGCTCGCGGAGGCGGGACTACTCGGCCGCCGCGGACTGGTCTCCGCGGGCGTGGTTCGGCCTCGAGGCCGGCTATTCCCGCCTGCACCTGGATACGTCCACAGGCATCGCCTACTTCGCCGGCGCGCGCTTCGCCGCGCAAGAGCGCTCAATTTACACGAGTAACATCCACGCCGCGCACGCCGGCGCGCGCTTTGACTTCCGCGGCCGCGCCAGCCTCTGGCTGGGCTATCACCGCACCCAGGACACCGGCAACGGCCAGGCCGGGGCGGTATCGCTCGACGCGCTGCGGGCGGCGCAGGTTTTCCCGCTGACGTTCGAGTCTCCGCTGGCGCGCGTGTCGGTCAAGTTACACGAGAAGCTCCGCTGGAATCTGGGCTACCAGCACTACCGCTATAAAGAAGATTTCGATTTCCGCCGAAACTATCGGGCGCACACCGGCTATACAAGCGTGCTATGGTCTTTCTGAGCGGCTCGCGCGCCGCCCGCTGCATGCGGACTTGGGTTCCGCCGGTTTGAGACGATGATCCGTTACACCACCTTCAACCTGATCACCAGCGGAGTCTTCGCCCTTACCATCTGGGTGATCGTCTGGCGCTTCGTAGCCAAGGTCGAAAGTAACTGGCCGCTGGTGTATTACCTCTTACTGGTGGTCTATCTGAAGGTCTTCGAAGGCTCCATTGACCCTTACATCGTCTATGTAGCCGTGGTCTCGGCGCTGTTCCTGCGCTTCGAATTCATGGGGGGGTGGTTCCTGAAGTTCGTGCAGGTGGTGGAACTCGGATCGCTGCTGTACATCGGATTCCGCTGCGTCAAGCTCATTTTGGACCGTTAGCGCCTGCCCGGCGGCCCGGCCCGCAGCGGCGTAAGCCCGCCCGCCCGTTTTGTCCCGGTTCAATCCACCCGGCGGATGTCGGCCCCCACCCGCGCCAGCTTTTCCTCGATCCTCTCATAGCCCCGGTCAATGTGGTAGACGCGGTCGACCAGGGTCTCGCCCCGCGCCACCAGCCCGGCGAGCACCAGCGAGGCGCTGGCCCGCAGATCCGAGGCGATTACCCCCGCGCCGCTCAGCCGCGAGGGGCCGGCGACGATCGCCTGGCGGCCCTCGACGCGGATGTTGGCGCCCATGCGGAGCAGTTCCGAGGCGTGCATGAAGCGGTTTTCGAAGATCGTTTCGGTGATGAAGGAAATGCCTTCCCCCTGGGTCATCAGCGCCAGATACTGTGCCTGGAGGTCGGTGGCGAAGCCTGGATACTCCTCGGTGGTGACGTCGGTGGCCTTCAGATGGCCGGGGCGCCGCACGCGCAGCGTCGAGGCGTCCGGTTCGGCGAGCTCGCAGCCCGCCTGGCGCAGCTTCTGGATTAGCGCCCCGAGGTGGTCCGGACGGCAGCCGGTCACCAGCAGGTCGCCGCCGGTGATCGCTCCGGCGATGAGGAAGGTGCCGGCCTCGATGCGGTCCGGAATGATGGTGTGATCGGCCCCGTGCAGCCGCTCCACGCCCTGCACCCGGATCAGCGACGATCCGGCCCCCTCGATCCGCGCGCCCATCCGGGTCAGCAGATCCGCCAGGTCCACCACCTCGGGCTCGCGCGCGGCGTTCTCGATCAGCGTCTCGCCCGAGGCCAGCACGGCGGCCATCAGGATGTCCTCGGTTCCGGTGACGGTGATGCGGTCGAAGTGGACGCGGGCGCCCCGCAGACCCTGCGGCGCCCGGGCCTCGATGTAGCCGTGCGTCTGGCTGATGACCGCGCCGAGCTGCTCCAGCCCCGCCACATGCAGGTTAATGGGGCGCGCGCCGATGGCGCAGCCGCCCGGCAGGGAAACCCGGGCGCGTCCGGTGCGCGCCACCAGCGGCCCCAACACCAGGCTGGAGGCGCGCATGGTCTTCACCAGGTCATAAGGGGCCTCGGGGTTGGCCAGGGCCGCCGCCTGGACGGTAACCCGCCCGTTGTCGGAGCGCTCCACCGCGGCGCCGATATGCTCAAGCAGCCGCTCCATGGTCCGGATGTCGCGCACCCGCGGCACCCGCCGCAGGGTGACGGCCTCGTCCGTCAGCAGGCAGGCCGCCAGCGCCGGAAGGGCGGAATTCTTGGCGCCGCTCACCGGGATCTCGCCCTCCAGCGGCGCGCCGCCCTTGATAAGAAACTTCTCCATCCCTCGATTATGCGGGATCGGGCGCCGCGGCAGAACCCTGGAGGGCGCGCGAGACGCGGCCCCCGGCCTCGCGCAGCCTCCGCCGGGCCTCCTCCGGCGCGACTCCCAGCCGGGCCATC
>CAKZVG010000344.1 GCA_937921835.1 uncultured Bryobacteraceae bacterium
ATGATCATCACCAAGGACGGCAAAATCATCCGCCTGGAGGCCTCCAACATCCGCCAGGCGGGGCGCTCCACGCAGGGCGTGAAGCTGGTGACGCTCGAAGAGGGCGACGCCGTCGCCGCCGCCAGCGTGATTCCGGAGGCCAACGGCGAAGAGAATGGAAACGGCGATAACGGCGCCCAGCAGGACCTGCCGCTTCAGTAAGGGGATAGCCCGGAGCCGGCGGCTTTGGCCTGCCGCGGATTTGACACTCCGGCGCGCGGTCGGCTAAGCTAGGAATTCGTAAGTCTCGAACGGAGAAGGTCTGTCCATGAACACAGAATTTCCGTCCGGGAAGGAAATCACGCGGCAGTGGCACCTGATCGACGCCCAAGACGTGGTTCTGGGACGGCTCGCCAGCAGGGCCGCCATGCTGCTGATGGGAAAACATAAACCTTCCTACACCCCTTTCCTGGACACGGGCGATCATGTGGTGGTCGTAAACGCGGCGAAGATCCGGCTCACGGGCCGGAAAGAGGATCAAAAGATTTACCGCCGGCACTCCGGCTACCCGGGCGGCCTCAGCGAGGTCAGTGCGCGCAAGGTGCGCGCGGCGCGCCCGGTGCGGCTGGTGGAAGAGGCGGTTTCCGGAATGCTGCCCAAGACCAAGCTCGGCAAGCACATGATCCGCAAGCTGAAGGTCTACCCCGGGGAGAAGCACCCGCATCAGGCGCAGAAGCCGGTCCCGATGGCGGTATAGCGAGAGGAACGTAAGTGGCAGCGACATTAGTTCAGTATTTGGGAACGGGCCGGCGGAAGAGTTCGGTGGCGCGGGTTTTCCTGCGCTCCGGCAAGGGCCAGATTCTTGTCAACAGCAAGCCGGTAGAGGAATATTTCACCAGCGAGACGGCGCGGGCGCTGATCCGCCAGCCGCTGCTGGCCACCGAAACAGCCGACAAGTTCGACGTTCTGGTGCTCGCGCACGGCGGAGGCATCACGGGGCAGGCGGGCGCGGCCCGGCTGGGCATCGCCCGGGCGCTGGTGGAGTTCAATTCCGAGCTGCGCGCCAAGCTCAAGCAGTCCGGCTTCCTGACCCGCGACCCGCGCGCGCACGAGCGCAAGAAGTACGGCCGTCCCGGCGCGCGGCGGCGATTCCAGTTCTCGAAGCGTTAATCCGATGAGGGCCCGGAGCGTTCATCCGCCGGCGGCTGCAAGGCCGGGGCGGGCGTGCCGTGTGCGGTCCCTCGGTTCCCACCCCGCGCCCGCCGCAAATCTCGCTTTGGACCGCGGCGCGCGCTAACTCCAAGGAGGCATTTTGCCGGCCATTTCAATGAAAGAATTGCTCGAAGCGGGCGTTCACTTCGGGCACCAGACCAAGCGCTGGAATCCGAAGATGAAGGAATACATCTTCGGCGAACGCAACGGGATTTACATCATCGACCTTCAGAAGACGCTCAAGCTTTTCAAGGACGCGATGCTTTATGTGGGCGAGATGGCCAAGCAGGGCAAGAACGTGCTCTTTGTGGGCACCAAGCGCCAGGCCCAGGAAGCCATCGCCGAGGAAGCCACCCGCTGCGGACAGTATTACGTGAATCAACGCTGGCTGGGCGGCCTGCTCACCAACAACGCCACCGTGCAGCGGTCGATCAAGCGGCTGAAGGATCTCGAAGCGCTGGCCTCCGACGCCAGTTACACCGGCCGGACCAAGAAGGAAGTGATCCGCCTGGAGCGCGAGCGCAAGCACCTCGATCAGAACCTGGCCGGCATCAAGGACATGCCGGGGCAGCCCGATCTGCTCTTCGTGGTGGATTCTAACAAGGAGTCCATCGCCGTCAAGGAGGCGCGCAAACTCGGGATCCCGGTGGTGGCGGTGGTAGACACCAACTGCGATCCGGACGAAGTGGATTACGTGATCCCTGGCAACGACGACGCGCTGCGGGCCATCCGGCTGGTCACTAACAAGATCGCCGAGGCGGTCATCGAAGGGCGGGCGCTGGCGAGCGAGCAGGACTTTGTGACCGAGAAGGTCGTCACCGAGGAAACCCCGCTCGACGAGATTCCCGAGGCGACCCAGTACTTCGATCCGCAGTACGCGGAGCAGTTGATGGCGGAAGGGCTTTCCGACGAGGACCTGCCCTCGGTGTCCCTGCCGCGCAAATTCCCCGCCCCGGAGGCGGCCGCCGAGCCGCCCAAGGCGGTCAGCGAGCAGTAAGCGGCGCCGTGGCCACCGGCCGCGCGGCGGTCCCACCCGGCTGGGTTGGGCGCGGCGGGGCGGTGTGCCGCCAGGCAGCGTAAGGAACTCCAGGCGGAGAGACGAATATGGCGGAAATAACCTCGCAGTTGGTGAAACAGCTTCGTGACATGACGGGCGCCGGCATGATGGAGTGCAAGAAGGCGCTGGAGGAGGCCAAGGGCGACCTCGACGGGGCGCAGGTGGTGCTGCGCAAGCGCGGGCTCGCCTCGGCGGCGAAAAAGAGCGCGCGCTCGACCCGCCAAGGCGTGATCGGAACCTATGTGCACCCCGGGGCCCAGCTTGGCGTGATGGTGGAGGTCAACTGCGAGTCCGACTTCGTGGCGCGCACCGGCGACTTCCAGGAACTCGTCCACGACCTCGCCATGCAGGTGGCGGCGGCGGATCCGAAGTTCGTGCGCAAGGAGGACGTAACCGAGGAAGCCTTGCGGCAAGAGCGCGACATCCAGCGCGCTCGCGCGCTGGCCGAAGGCAAACCCGAGAAGATCGTCGACAAGGTGGTCGAGGGGCGGCTGGCGAAGTTCTACGAGGAGGTCTGCCTGCTCGAGCAGCCGTTCATCAAGGATAACAGCCAGACGGTGAAGGAAGTCATCCAGCAGAAGATCGCCAAACTGGGCGAGAACATCACCGTGGCGCGCTTCGTCCGCTTCAAGATCGGCGAAACCGCGCCCGCCGAATAGGGCGGCGCCGGAGGTGGCCATGGCCTGCCAGCGCATTCTGCTCAAGTTGTCGGGTGAAGTCCTGGCCGGCTCGGGCGGCTTCGGCGTGGATCCCGCCCGCGTGAAGGCGCTGGCCGCCGAAGTCGCCGAATCCGCCGCCACCGGCGTTCAACTCGGACTGGTGGTCGGAGGCGGGAACTTCTTCCGCGGGGTCGCGGCCGCCGCCCGCGACATGGACCGCGTGGCGGCCGACCACATGGGCATGCTGGCCACGGTCATCAACTCCATCGCCTTGCAGGACGCGCTAGAGAAGCAGGGAGTCCCCACCCGCGTGATGACCGCCATCGAGATCCGCCAGGTGGCCGAACCCTACATCCGGCGCCGCGCCATCCGCCACCTCGAAAAAGGCCGGATCGTCATCTTCGCCGCCGGCACCTCCAACCCTTACTTCTCTACCGATACGGCGGCGGCGCTGCGGGCCCTGGAGATCCACGCCGGCTTGCTCGCCAAGGCTACGCGCGTCGACGGCATCTATGACAAAGACCCGCTCCAGCACCCCGATGCGCAGTTCTTCTCCGAAATCTCCTACGGCGAAGTCCTGAGCCGCAATCTGCGCGTAATGGACGCCTCCTCGGTGGCCATGTGCCGCGATAACCAGCTCCCCATCCGGGTGTTCAACCTGAATACGCACGGCAATATCATGCGGCTGGTGCGCGGGGAGCCGATCGGATCGCTGATCCACTAGCCCGCGGCGGGCCTGCCCCGCCCGGCGGGTTTCCCTTGAAACCTGGATGTTATAATTGCGTTTGTCGGACCCCAGCCGTGGATGGAGCTGAATCATGAAATCTGGACAGACAACCCCCGCGAGCAATCAGACGTTCACCTCGGTCAAGGAGGTCGAGGCGCAGGCCAAGACACGCATGGAGAAGGTCCTCGGCGACTTCCAGCACGCCATGGCCAGTATCCGCACCGGGCGGGCCTCGGTGAACATCTTCGACTCGCTACGGGTCGATTACTATGGCACGCCTTCGCCGCTGAGCCACGTCGCCACGCTGCACGTTCCCGAGCCGTCGATGGTGACCATTCAACCCTATGACGTGTCGATGATCGGCACCATCGAGAAAGCCATCCGCACGTCGGATCTGGGGCTGAACCCGATGAACGACGGCAAGCTGATCCGGGTGCCGATTCCGCAGTTGACCGGGGAACGCCGCAAGGAGATTGTCAAGCGCCTGCACCATATGGCCGAGGATCACCGGGTGGCCTTGCGCAACGTCCGCCGCGACGCCAACGAATCGTTCAAGAAGATGCTGAAGGACAAAGTCATCAGCGAGGACGAGGAACGCCGCGCGCTTGAGGAAATGCAGAAGCTCACGGACGGTTACATCGCCAAGCTCGATCAGGCGGCGAAAGGCAAAGAGAAAGAGATCCTCGACATCAAGTAGCCGGCCGCGGCGAGTACCTCCGTTCTAGTACTTTCCGCTGACCCAAAATTCCCTACTGGTACTACAGAGATTTGAGTCCGGCGGCCTATTCCTGACGCTAAGTTGCACCGATAGAATGAACTGTAGGGGATGGAACTCGATCTCCATGTAGTCGTCAGCGCCGCCGTCATCCTGGGCACCGCTCTGGTGGCGCTGATCGTCGACTATCTCAAGGGCAGCAACGAGCGGCTTCGCGAGCACAACATCGAACTGCGGGTGCGTCGCGAAGAGGAGCGCAAGCGGGCCGAGCGGGCGGCGGCGGGATCGGCCGCCCCGCGCGGTGAAGACGCCCCGGCGGCGGTTCGTCCGGAACCGGTGCCGATCCGTGCCGTGGATGTGCCTGAGGCCGAGGGTTCCGTCCGCGAAGTCCTGGAGCGGGCGGCGCGGCGCGCCGCTCAGGCGGGCGGCGAAGAGCCTCCGGGCGAGGCGCCCGTTCCGCCGTCTCCCGGGGCGCAAGCGAACGGAGAGGCAGGGCTGCTCGAGCAGATCATCGCATCGTCCGGCGGCGGGCGGCCGGCCGTGAACGGGCCTGAGCCGGAGGTGGAGAAGATCTTCCTCACCGCCGAGCCGCGTGAACTCCCGGCCTCCGGGAAGGACCGGATCGTTCCAGTCACCCCCCTGAAGATGGAGGATGACACCCGCTCCTGGGTTTCCGGCCGGCCGGAGGGCGCCGGAGAAGTTATGCCGCTCCCCGCCCCGTCCCCGTGGCCCGCGCCCGAAGAACGTTTCACCGCGGCGAAGCAGGCGACGGTGGAGCAATCCGCGCCGGCTGCGGCGGCGATGCCCGCCGTGGCGGAGGTGAATGCCGGAATCCCGGCCTCGCCCGAAGCCGCCCGGTCCACTGAAGCCGCTGAACGATTCGAAACCGCTCTGCCGCCCCCGGCCGCCCAGCCACCCGAAGCCGCCGCGCCCTCTGAGACCGCAGGCCCACCCTCAGCCGCCCCACCGCCCGAAGCGTTCCTCGAAGTTCCCGCCGCGGGGTTGGCCGGGATCGATCTGGAGCCGGCCATCGCGGTGAGACCGGTTGTGGAGGCGGCGTTGCTCGAGCCGGAACCTGCCCCGGCGGACGCCCTGCGTGCCGAACTCCCCGTGACGAAAGTGGCGGCCCATCTCGAACCGGATCCCTTGCGGGCCGCGTCATCCGAACTCCCGCCTACGGAAGTTCCGCTCGTGGCGGACCTCGCCGAGCCTCTCCAAGCGGCTCACCTGGAGGCCCATGCGGTCGAGTTGCCTGCGGCGCCGGTAGCCATGGAATCCACGGAGCCGGCCGATGCCCGGCCTTTCGGCTTTGTCCCGGCGCCTCTTCCCCAACCTTGCGCGGCGGAATTCGCGCTCCCGCCGGAGCCCGAGCCAGTGGACTGGCCCGTCGCCGGCATCGAACGCGTGCGGCACACGCCGTCGGGCCTTGCAGTTCTGAGCGGTCCCCCGCCGGCCGCCCTCCAGCCGGAACCGGCGCCCGCGCCGGTCGAGCTTCCTGCCGGCTACCACAGCGGCAGCGCGGTGCTGGAGGCGATCAACGGCCGCGGTCTGTTCTCCGGGTTCGTGGTTTCCATCTCGATCCACGACTTCGAGCGCATCAAGAAGTCCGCCTCCTCCAACGCTCTGGCCGAGTTGCTGTCGTCCATCGAGAAGCTGATGCGCGGCCTGCTGCGGGAAGGCGACTTCGGCTGCCGGGTGCTCGAGGACGAGTACCTCATCGCCCATCCCGGATTGACGGGCGCGGCCGCCCAGCGACGGGCCAGTCACATCTCCGAACGGCTCTGGGATTTCCAGCTCCGTTCTCTGGGAAGTTTCTCGGTGATCTTCAACTGGGGCGGCGTGGAAGTCCACGACGAACCGTTCGAGGATGCGGTCGCGGCGGCGTTCGAGCGGATGAACGAAATTCGCGAAGGGCGGCGCCTGGGCCGCGGCGCGATGCCGGCCCTGGCCAAGCGGCTCGCCTCCTGACGCTTCAGTACGTCAGCCGCAAACCCAATTGCACCTGGCGCGCCGGGCGCGC
>CAKZVG010000345.1 GCA_937921835.1 uncultured Bryobacteraceae bacterium
GGCCTCGGCCGGAGCCCGCCGCGTGATCCTCTGCGTCGGCTACCGCGGCGATCAGATCCGGGAGTTCGCCGGCGACGGAAACCGCTTCGGCTTGAAAATCGACTACTCCGCCGACGGCCCCTCGCCTCTCGGCACGGCCGGCGCCGTGCGCCGCGCCTTGCCGCTGCTCGGCGAGTCGTTCTTCGTGCTCTACGGCGACTCCTACCTGCCCTGCGACTACCGCGCCGTCCAGCGCGCCTTCCTCTCCTGCGGCGCGCCCGCGCTGATGACCGTGTACCGCAACGAGGGCCGCTGGGACAATAGCAACGTCGAATATGAGGGCGGGCGCATCCTGAGGTACGATAAAGAGAATCGAACGCCCGCCATGCGGCACATCGACTACGGTCTGGGAGCCTTTCGCGCGGGCGCCTTTCTCGGACTGGAACCGGATGCCAACTACGACTTGGCCTGGCTCTATCGCGATCTGCTTGCCCGTGGCGAGTTGGCGGGCCACGAAGTGGGAGAGCGTTTCTATCACGTCGGCGACTGGGAAGCGGTTCGGGAACTGGACCGCTATCTGCGCTCGCCCGAAGGCCGCAGGGACGGAGGATGAGTTTCGTTGAACAATACCTGGCCGAAGCCAGGATGATTCTGGAGCAATTGGACCGGCAGGCCATTGAGGGCCTGGTGCGCGGGCTCGTCGAGACTCGCGGCCGCGGCGGGCGCCTGTTCATCCTGGGCGTCGGGGGCGGCGCCGCGCACGCCTCGCACGCCGTGAACGACTTCCGGAAAATCGCCGGTCTCGAAGCCTATGCGC
Source organism: uncultured Bryobacteraceae bacterium (assembly GCA_937921835.1). Taxonomy (GTDB): domain Bacteria; phylum Acidobacteriota; class Terriglobia; order Bryobacterales; family Bryobacteraceae; genus CAKZVG01. The sequence goes on from CAKZVG010000345.1 coordinate 797, forward strand.
CCACCGACAACGTCTCCGAGCTGACCGCCCGCACCAACGATGAGGGCTGGAGCACGGTGTTTGAAAGCTGGTTGCGAACCAGCCGCCTCTCGGCCCGGGATGCCGTGTTGATTTTCTCCGTCGGCGGGGGCGATCTGGAGAACAACGTGAGCCCCAACCTGGTGGCCGCCCTGCGCCACGCGCGCTCGGCCGGCGCCACCGTGCTGGGCATCGTGGGCCGCGGCGGCGGCTATACCGCGCAGGTGGCCGACGCCTGCGTGCGGATTCCCACTGTCAACCCCGCGCATGTGACACCCCACACCGAAGCCTTCCAGGCCGTGCTCTGGCACCTGCTGGTTTCGCACCCGGAGCTCAAACAGGCTCCCACCAAATGGGAGTCGCTCCCGTGAGCCGGGCGGCGGTGTTCCTCGACCGTGACGGAGTTCTCCTCAAGCCCGTCATCCGGGACGGCCGCCCCTATCCGCCGGCGTCGCTCGAGGAGATGGAGATCTTCCCCGAGGCGCCCGCGGCGCTGGCGCGGCTCCGCGAGCGCGGTTTCGCGCTGGTGGTGGTCACCAACCAGCCCGACGTGGCGCGCGGCACGCAATCGGCGCGTGTCCTGGACCGCATGCACGCGGCGCTTGCGCGCGCCCTCCCGCTCGACGACATTCTCACCTGTCCGCATGACGACGCCGATCATTGTGCCTGCCGCAAGCCTAAGCCCGGGCTGATCGAGGAAGCCGCCCGCCGCCACGCCCTCGACCCCGCGCGCAGCTTCCTGATCGGCGACCGCTGGCGGGATATCGACGCCGGCCACGCCGCCGGCTGTACTTGTCTGCTCATCGATTACGGCTACCGCGAAAGAGCGCCCTCGGCCGCGCCGGCCGCGCGGGTCCATGCGCTCGCCGAGGCCGTCGAATGGATTCTCAAGCGGGCCCGGTCTGGCCCGTTGAACGGCCCGGAACCAGCCTCCCCAGGCGCGCCGGCGCCCGCCGTCCCAGCCTCCACCAAACCCGTTATTGAGAACGGAGATCATCCATGATGCCGTCCCTGGACGATTTGAAGGTGAAGATCTTTGCCGACGGAGCAGACCTTCAGAGCATGCTCGAACTCGCGCGGCGGCCCTGGATTCGCGGCTTCACCACCAACCCGAGCTTGATGCGCAAGGCCGGGGTGGCCGACTATGAAACCTTCGCCCGCCAGGTGCTGGCGGCCATCCCCGACCGGCCCATCTCCTTCGAGGTCTTCGCCGACGATTTCCCCGGCATGCGGCGGCAGGCGGAACGAATCACCGCCTGGGGTTCCAACGTGTACGTTAAGATCCCCGTCACGAACACCCGTGGCGAACCCGCGCTGGAACTGATGCATCGCCTCGCCCACTCCGGGATCCGGGTCAACGCCACCGCGCTGTTCACCCTCGATCAGGTGCGTCAGACCGCGCAAGCGCTGGCCGGCGGCGCTCCCTGCTGCATCTCGGTCTTCGCCGGACGCATCGCCGACACGGGGCGCGACCCCCTGCCCGTGATGGCCGGAGCGGTTGCGTTGCTGCGCCCCCATCCCGAACTGGAATTGATCTGGGCAAGCACGCGGGAGACCTGGAATCTCTTCCAGGCCGATTCCGTCGGATGCCACATTATCACCGTGACCCACGACCTTCTCGGCAAGCTCCCTCTGCTCGGCAAGGACCTCACGGAATACTCGCTGGCAACCGTACGGGCTTTTTATGAGGACGCCCGGCAGTCCGGTTACCGGCTGGATTGAATGGCCGCCTGCGATCATGCGATCCTGAGGTTCCTCCGGCCGGGCAAGTGGAACGGAGTGGAAGGTGAATTCATGGAAACGGGAGAGTTGGCGTCATCCCAACCCGGCGCGCGGCGCGCGGAGCTAGGGCCGCCCGCCTGGCATTGGACCGCCTGGCTGTGGTTCGCCGCGCTGCTGGCGCTGGTGTACGCGCCCGTTCTGGTGGGCATGATCCGCGAGTGGGCCACCGTCGAGGAGATGGGACATGGTTTTTTCGTCCCTCTGGTGGCCGCTTATGTGGTCTGGCGGCGGCGCGCGGAGTTGCGCCGCACTCCCATGCGCCCAACCTGGAGCGGCCTGATCCTGGTCGTGTGGGGGTTCATCCACCTGATCCTGGGCACCGCCGGGGCGGATTTCTTCATCCCCCGGACCGGGTTCCTGCTTTCGCTGGTGGGCGTGCTCTGGATGTTGGGCGGCAGATCCTGGGTGGCGCAACTGGCCTTCCCGCTGCTCCTGTTGCCCTTTATGATCCGCATCCCGCTGTTTATCTACAGCCAGATTACGCTTCCCTTGCAGTTGCTCGCCAGCCGCGTGGCCGAGGTGTCGCTGCTGGCTTTCGGAATTCCCGTGCTGCGCGAAGGAAACGTGCTGGAGCTGGCCAACCAGCGGCTCTCGGTGGTCGAAGCGTGCAGCGGAATCCGGTCCCTGCTTTCGTTGTCGTTCCTGTCGCTGGTCTATTCCTACCTCAGCGACCCCAGGGTCTGGATGCGCTTCGTGCTGCTGGCGGCTTCCGTACCCATCGCCATTCTGGCCAACGCCTTCCGCGTGACCATGACGGGTGTGATCAGCGAATACGACCCCGCGCTGGCGCAAGGCTTCTTCCATCAGCTTGA